>CAYWSS010000344.1:0-6653 GCA_964460505.1 uncultured Caldilineaceae bacterium
AAGCCGGCGGGGTAACGCTCTGCCCCCGAGCGTTGGGCGGCGACGGGTGACCCGGGAGTATCCCCGCAGGGTCGCAGACGCACACTCTGTGTGTAATCCTCGCCGGCGTGCCAGGGGTGAATATCTTGAATGACCTCGTCCGGTTGCCACATGCTTGTGGGGTAGTGGCCGCCAACCGGCGGCCCGTCGGCCTGGCTGCGGACAAACCCGTCGGGCGCGCGGAGGTGGATAAATACGGTGGCGTCGACGGAAATATCGGCCGTGGGTCTCCAGTAGATTGTCAGTTGGGAATTTTCAAAGGTGGCGTCCAGAAGCTGGATACTCTTTTCAGCGCCAAACGCAGCGCGTGGTAAATTGGGAACCCGGCCGGAGCCGGCCGGCAGAATCTGGTAAAGATAGTCGCCCTCAAACCGGCCGGCCGGCCGCAGAGCGGGATTACGTTCAGCCCGCCAGCGGTCAACGTCTTCCCACTGTGAGCGGTTGAAGGGAGCCTCGCCGGGGTGAACCAACAAAAACTGGCAATTAACAATTAGCAATTGGCAATTATCAAGTGCCATCTGTTGCAGCGTTGCAATGGATTGTTTGTCCGGGAATCCGGCCAGATTGGCTGCCAGTTTCAATTGACGGGGGGGGGTGTAGCCGGAGTAGCCGTTAACCAGCCGCCACCAGCCCACAGTGCCGGCGTACAGCCGTTTTACTTCGGGGAATTCCGGGGCCGGAGCGCTGTGCATTGGAAGTTCAATCAGGGCCACTGCCGTGGGATCAGGTTGTTGGGCCAGCCGGGGGTAGGCTGAATTGAGAGTAGCCCGGTTTTCAACCGGGGCCAGAGGAATGGGAATTGAAACGGTTTCCAGGATCAGGCCGACGGTACAGAGAGCAAGCAGCGTTTTTTGAAATCCGGGGAATCTTCTGTTAAGTCCGGCTAAGCCAAACGCCGCCAGCGCCGCCAGCGCAAACAGGGCCGGAATGATCCAGCGGGGCGGCACCCGCACAATGGTGCTCGGTGGAATGAGGCGGGCCAGCATTTTGTACGGGCCGGGGAAGGTGAGGGCGAGGGCGGTGAATAGAAGGATGAAGGCAGAAGGATGAAGGCGGGGAGATGATTGAGGTTGTGAATGGGGGTGGCGTTTGATTAATACGAAATACGCAGTACGTAATACGTAGATTCCGGCAATTAGGGTTAGTATTGGGGCGACCATTCCCACAAACAGCGTGTTTTCTTCGGTAAAGCCGGAACGGGTGCGAAAGGGTTCGGTGAGCGGGCCGAAGATGCGGTTGAAGGGGGCGGCGGCAGCGTAGTCGGTGGGCGTTGCGGCCAGGGAAAGCGCCATCGACAACGGGCGGGCAGCCCGGAGTTCATCGAGCAGAGGCAGGTAGGGCAGGGCAAACGGCAATGAACAGAGCAGGACAAGTATCAACGTCAGGGCGAGTGGGGGGAGGGGTGAGTTAGGTGAGTGGGGGGAGGGGGATAGGTTGGGAGTGGGGTGGGGGGGAAACAGGGTTGTGATTAGATAGAAGATAAGATAGAGGCCGATAATCAAGCCGCTGTAAATGGCCAGATACCACGAGGCCAGAATTTGCAGCAGCAAAAATATCCCCAGAGCCACATAATACCGACCTCTCACAACTGCCTCCTGACTCCTGACTGCTAACCCCTGCCCTCTAACTAACCCCTGCCTTCTGACAATCTTATCCAAAAACAACAAAACAAAAGGCATCCACTGGAATGTAAGCAATTGCAAATGGGCAATTACGGCAAACCGGTAGGGGGCAAAGCCGAAAATTAAACCGGCGATAAAAGCTGCGCTGCGTTGCCCTGTCCAGTGGAGGGTGAGCAGGTACATGCCAAACGCGGCCAGCGGAAAAGTAAGCAGCAGGCTGAGGTTGTAGGCCACAACCGGCTCACCGCTGATAAGCTGGAGCGGGGTGGCCAGCAAGGCGGTGCTGATTAAATGTTCGGAGTAGGCCAGTGTGTTGGGCAGCGGGTAAAAAATGTTGGCGTTGAACAGGTTGAGCGGATCGGTGAGCAGGGCGTGGGTATCCCAGGCTAAAATCCAGGTGTTGAGCAGCGGGTCGCCGATGTCGTTGGGCACAGCGCGGGTCAGGTTAAAAATTAGCGGGCAGGTGAGAATGAGGGTGAGCAGGGTAAAGGTGAAAAGGACGGTGAGATTTAGGGCAGAGGAGCCGGGGAGGTTGGGAGACGGGGGAACTGGCGAGCGGCGTTGGGGAGGGGTCATGGCGTCACCGGGAGGGTGAAGCTGTTGTCTGGCAACGGTTGGCCGGCAGAATCTGTGGCCGGGAGACGCTGCCCGGTGGCCGGATTGTAGAGGCCGATGGACAGCGCGGCGGGCTGCCCCTCAAATTCCAGAGTGCGATTGTCTTCGATGAGCTGGCCGGGCAGCCAGTTTGGCAGCGGATAGAGGCCGTTGTAGGGCGTCCCGTCAGCCTGGCCAAGCAGGGCGCCGCCGGCATCCAGCACATGCACAAAGATGCTGTAATTCTGCGTGACCGGCTGGGATGCCTGCCACCCCAGCGCAAGGTTGTTGCCGGCCAGCGTGGCGTGGCGCAAAGTTATTTGTTCTCCAAAAACTGCCAGTTGAGCGGCCGGGGTATTGGCGGGTGGGCCGGTTAGCCACAGGGAACCAAGATTAAAAGCCGTTTCTTCGTTGCCGGCCGGCGGCAGTCGTTCACCCGTTTCCCGATTGTAGACTCCGGTGGTTAGTTTGTAGCGGATGGGCGGCACGTTGGCCGGAATTTGCATGTGCAAAACATTGCGCAGATAAAGGCCGGGAGGCCAGTTTCGGGTGGGAATATCCTCCGGGTTCACCTCATCCACTGTAGCAAAGGTTTGGCCGTTGGGCGCATCCAAATGCAGAAAAATTGAATAGTTGGTGTCGATATCCTGCAACGCGCGCCAGTAAAGCACAGTTGTTAGTTCAGTATTATTGTTAGATGTCATCTCGATTTCTTGCGGCCAATTATCAAACCCTGTAAGCCGAAGCTGATCCGAAAAATCAACCTGCACCTGCTGTTCTGCCGGGGCCGGCGCGTCGGGATTGGATTGCAGGGTAAACAGGGGAGCCAGTGGTTGGGAGATAAAGTAGAGTGCGATGAGGATTACGGCGGCTAGCGCCAGAAAACGAGGTGTGAGGCGTGAGGTGTGAGGCGTGATACGTGGCGCGTGGTTATCGTTTATTCGTTCATTCGCCGATTCGTTTTTCTTGCTTCTGCCGCTGATTTTTGCCGTGATAAATATGCCGGCCAGTGCCACCAGTGACAACAGGGTCAGCCACAACCCGGCGGTACGCAGCGGAGTCGATTCAAGCCGGAGGGTGAGCGTGTGTTGTCCGGCGGGAATGGTGGTTTGGATTAATCCGGTGTCCGGCGTGATTTTGAAAGGCACTGTTTGTCCATCCAGATAGACGGCCCAGCCGGGCCAGTAGAGGGCGCGCAGGGTGGCCACAAATTCCTGCGGCGTGTTGATGAGCAGCGTATCCGCTTCGGACCGGTGGCTGACCATTTCAACCGAGGCGTCATCCGGCAGCGTATCGGGCGCGAGAATTTGGGGGGGGCGACCGGCTTCGTAATCGGGCCGGAAGGTATCCGGTTGCGGGTGCTGCCTGGCCCCCCGTGGCAAAAATTCGCCGGTGCTGGTGGTGCCAATGGCCCCGGACGTTACTTCGTAGGCAAAGGCATCGGCCGGGGTGGGGGTTCCCCACCGGATAAATTGTTCCGGGTACAGGTAGTGCCCATTTAGCGCAATAATAATAATTAGCAGCCCCACCGTGATGATTGGCTGCATTTTATTGCTGACATCAAACAGATAGATTGCCAGCCACAGGAGCGCCGCTGCCGGCACACCGGCGCAAAAAATGGCCGGGCCAAGCATGCGCCACGGGAATTCGGCCAGTTCGATGAGCGGCACATTTTCCCACAGAATCTGGGAGTAGGGCAGGGCCAGAAAACCGTACAGCAGCAGGAAGGCGGCAAAGAAAAGTGTGTGGGCCAGGGGAGATTGTGAGGCGTGAGGCGTGAGGCGTGAGGTCTGTTTTGTTGTATTCGTCGCGCTGTTACCGTTGGGGCGGAGTTGTTTGACTGCGAAAATGAGCAGCAGAAGCAGCGCGGCCGTGGCGGCAATGATTTGGGGCAGACCGAGACTGAGGGGGAATTCGGGGTTGATAGCGCCCCGGTCGAGGGGCAGGGGGGGCGACAGAAATTCCGGCAGGCTGATGAAATTCTCCCGAAAATCAAAAAACCCCTGGGTGATGCCCTCCAGTTTAATGTGGTGGCGTTCGCCAAAGGCGGGCAGCCAGAAGATAGCTGCCAGGCCCAATCCAAGTAATCCGGCGACGGTGGCGCGCAGGAGCAGAAACAATGTATTGCGTATTGCGTATTGCGTAACACCTGCGCCGGTCCTTGATCCCGAGGGCAGTGCGGGCGCGCGTAATTTGTTGGACGGCGGAGGGGTGCTGTTTGTCGCTGATTCGCCGACTCGTCGATTTGTTTGGTATGCGGTCAGCAGGATTAAAAACAAGAGGTAGGCGGCAAAAACGGGAACAAACAGCATAAAACTAATGTTGTGACTGAATAGCAGTCCGGCCAGGGCCAGTGGCGCGGCTAGCCAGTACCGCAGGCGACCATCGGTGATGAGGCCGTGAAAGGCCCAGAAAATGAGGGGATAGAAAGCCAGGCCGAGGAATTGGCCGTAATTGCCCTGAATATAAGCTTCGCGTAGTCGATAGGGAGTGTAGACATAGGCGGCGGCGGCTACCAGCGCCGGATAGGGGCCGTACACCCGCCGGGCAAACAAAAACATGCCCACGCTGTACAGCAAAAAGCCCGCAACAATGACCGCTTTCAGCGAGGCATCCAGCGGCAGGCCGGTGAGATGGAACAGTTGGGTGGCCTGATAAAGCAGGGGCGGGGCGTAGCTGAAAATGGGCATGCCGTGGCCCAGCGCCAGATCGGTGCCCCAGCGCGGGTAAAAATTACCTTCGGCCCAGGCCTGGTTGAGTTCCACCTGACGCATCAGGTGGGCCGGCCCATCGGCGGTGTTGGGCAGTCCGGCAAAGGTAAACAGCGGCAAAATAGCCAGCAGCGGGATAATCAGCGCTGCCGGCAGCCCCCAATCGAAGGTGCGAATATTCAGTTGTTCAGTGTGAGCCTGCTTGTTTTGTTGTGTCATTCAGCCAAAATAGTTAGTAATGAATAACGAGTCATAAATAATGAGTAATGAGTGACCCACTGCAAAGAATGAATAAAATTTGTCACTCATTACTCATTGTCACCGTCGATAATTCAACAAAATCCGCGCCGCTGCCGGTTGTCATTCGTTGGCCGGTTTCCGGGTTGTAGAGTCCGATAATGAGCGTGTAACTGCCGGGTGGCACGCCCTCCAGCGGAATAGCGCGCGGGTCAAAAATAGTTTGGTCAGGGAGCCAGGTTGAGGTGGGGTACGCGCCATCCAGCGGAGGACGGTCATAGCCGGTGATCAGGTTCCGTTCAGCATCAAGCAGTTGGGCGAAGATGGTATAATTGGTGTGGGGCTGCGTCTCGCTCTGCCACACCAGCGTAAATTCGAGCCGGTCAGACTTTATTTCTCCCAGTTCAAAACCGGTCAAATTGATTGTATCATCGCTGTGGCCAAATTGAACAGCCGGCGGTTGTGTTGGCTGGGCTGTGTCTGTTCTGCCGGCGGCTACGTTGATGGTATCCAGCCAAACGGTATCGCCGTTGCCGGTAGCCAGGGGAATTAGCTGGTTCCCCTGATCAGGATCAATCAGCCCCACCCGCACCGCGTACGCTTGCGGCGGTACGCCGGCAGGGATGGTGATGTCGTGCTCGTCGCGCACGTAGCGCAGGTTATCCCAGTGAAAGGTGGGCATGTTGGTTTCGGTGGTTACATCGCCGGGGGTGTAGTTGGTGGCGTCGGCCACGGTGGAAAAATTATCCAGCCGATCCAGATGCACAAAGGGTTGAAGATTGACCCGGTAGGGGGCGGAATCGGTTTGCCAGTAAAGCGCCACCTGCAAATAATCTCCCGCCTGTACCACCCGGCGGCTGATGTCGTACCCGGCCAACTGCATTCCGTTGGCAAAGCGAACGTCGGTTTGGTGCTGCGCCGCCAACACTTGATCCGGCGGCGAACTGATGGTAAACATCGGTTTCAGCCTCGGCGCAAGCCACAGCGCCGCAATAATCAACAGGCCAATCAAGACAATATTTTTTCGATTTAAAGCCGGCGACCCTTGCCGCCCCCCTGCGTCCTTGCGCCCCTGCGGCTCTGCGTCCCTGCCCCAGCGCCACAACCCCACCGCAGCCAACCCAACCAGCGCCAATCCGGTCAGGCTGAGGGCGATGAGACGGGTTGGGGTTTCGCCAAAATGAACGGTCAGGGTGTGCTGCCCGGCGGGAATTTGAATGAGCATCAGGCCAAATTCCGGCTCCGGGCTGATCGGCACGGGGTGATTATCCAGGTCGGCCTGCCAGCCGGGAAAATCAAAATGAAAGAGCCTTACGGTGAACGGTTGGGGGGTGTCAATCCGGTAGCGATGGGTGATTGCGGTCTGCTCAAGCAGCGTCGCGGTGCCGGCCGGCGGCAGGCTGCTGCGGTCGAGCCGTTCCGGGAATTTGCCGGACTCAAAGGCCTTCAC
>CAYWSS010000345.1:0-6647 GCA_964460505.1 uncultured Caldilineaceae bacterium
TTTAACGCTCGGCGGGTGCTGGTTTGCGTAACCACGGTTTAGTGCAGAGCTACCGGTCTGCGTCCCATTCAAAAAATCAAAAGTTAAATCTATGCCCTTGGTGAGTATAACCCGCCAGGGGTCCGGCGCAAGCGTTCGTTGGCTATTTGTTGGCGGGATTAGCGCAATTGCCGGTTTTACTGAACCTGCACACGTAATGTGCAAATTTACGAAATTACAAATATGCAACCTGCGGCTTTGCTCCGCTACGCCGTGCCAAATTGACGGTCCCCCGCATCGCCGAGGCCGGGCACAATGTATCCGATGTCGTTCAACTTTTCATCGATGGTAGCCACGTGAATATCTACGTTGGGGTGGGCAATATGCAAGGCATCGACCCCTTCGGGGGCGGCAATAATGCCCATAAATTTAATACGTTTGGCCCCCCATCGCTTAAGAATGTCGATAGTTGCCACGGCCGAGCCGCCGGTGGCAAGCATAGGGTCCAGCACAATGCAAACCTGTACAGTGGGCGATACGGGGAGTTTGTTGTAATACTCTACCGGCTTCAGGGTGCGTTCATCCCGAAACAGGCCAATGTGCCACACTTCGCTGCCGGGCATCATTTCCCACACACCGTCAACCATGCCCAATCCGGCCCGCAAAATGGGAATCAGCCCAATCTGTTCTTGCAACAAAACCCCGGATGTCATCCCCATTGGTGTTTCAACCGGAGTTGGCTCAACGACTAAATCCAGCGTTGTTTCATAGGCCAACAAAATAGAAATCTCTTTAATCAACTCACGAAATTTTTTCGGTTTAGTATCCTTGTTTCGCAATTTAGTGAGTTTATGTTTTACCAACGGGTGGCTCGATTCATAAATATTGTCCGGCATTTTCCCTCACTCTCAATCAGTAATTTGGCGCGGTGAACGCATTGAATACATTAACTGACCACAATCAGTATGAAGTCATTTAATTATAAAACGTGGCAAGACAAAAGACAAAGATTCGCTGCCTCAGCATAATGAGCAATAACCAGGGAAATCATTTCATTTTGCCACACTGTGATGCTGGTGATATAATAGCCGCAATAATAATTTTGTTCTGAAAATAAGGAGTTTGTTATGCCGAGCATTGGTGGTTGGGAATGGATTATCATTCTGGTAATTGTGGTCATAATTTTTGGTGTAGGAAAATTACCGGAAATTGGCGGCGCGCTGGGTAAGTCAATCCGTGAATTTAGAGAATCTTCCACAACCGAGGAAGAAGAAGCAGGCAACGGTAACGGCAATGATGAATCCGTTAACGAAAGCAACGCCTAAGCAAAAATTTGCGTTTGCGGCTTATAAGCATTAGCTGTTTCATTCTCTGTTACAATTACAATTTTCTTTTTCGCTTAACAAAGTGCAGTCGACAGTTTAGTTGACTGCACTTTTTTGCGCTCCAAGACGTACCCCCCCATATACTGTAGTGGCCAACAACATTTCGAATATTCTGAAAATCAACGCAAAGCCGCCCGGACGCAAGGATGCAAAGAACAACAGAAAAACTTTGCGGCCTTGTTCTATTGCGGCCTTGCGTTAAAACTGTTCAACATCTTCTTACCCCTTACAAATCACCAAAATATACCCGGTGTAATAAGGTTTTGCTATCGTCAGGTTACGCGGTATAATTTTTACAATACCCTCAAAAAATCTCAGTTGTTAATATTTACAGAATTCAGGTAATACCAAAGGAGGCAGACCGATGTCTGATACAACGGAAGCGCCTGTAGCCAACGGCAACGTATCCGCTGAAGAAATAAAAACGGTAGAAGTTACTACGCCAATTGTTATCGACCTGGGTAAACAGCGACCCAAACGTATCAAAGGCCTCAAGCGCGGCGAAGGAAAACTAATGAACGAGGTTGCCGATGTCCTGGAGGAAGTTGTGGTAAACCTTGGCGACGAGATGGACGGAAAAACGCTGGTGCCGGTAATTCTGGTGTACGAAAAAAAGCCAAAAAAGAAACAAAGATACCCAATGTTCAGATTTTAGGGACAAGATGAAGGATGAAGGATAAACGATGAATTTAAATATTCATCCTTCATCGTTTTAAATAAGGAGCCGTTGAAAATGACCACAACAGTTAACATCAAACGGATTAAATTATCAGCGCCAATTGTTATCGATCGAAAAAAGAAAAAGAAAAAAAGAAAGCGAAGATATTCCCCCGGCTTTAAAGAAATCCAGCTTTTGGAACGGGATTTAACCAAAGTTACCCACCAGGCGGTGAGCTCGCTTGATGACGGGTTTGATGCCTATCGACAGGCGCGAGACAAATCTGCCGGGAAAAAGAGAGATGGGGCTATTGTGGATTTTGTACCCAACGTAGGCCAGGGCGTTAGCGAAACAATCCGAACTGCCAGCCCCATTCCCTATGATGTAGCTAAAGCTACGTCCAAAACCGCCTGGAGAATCACCCGCTACCAAATCCGTTTTGCCACGCAAATGGCAGACGACATTTTGCGTTAAATACGCCATAACTGTGAAATCCTCAACCCAACGGGTCAAATCTCTGGATAGGCAGCAGCCGAAAAAAAGCAGCAACCGTAAAAATCAGGTCAAACAGGCTGTTCGGGTAAGTCTGGAAAAATGGCGAACTACCCGCTACACAACCACACTTACCCGACAGCCTATGGGTCGTTTTGGCCAAAACAACCGCCCCCACTCGACCAATAGCAAAAAAGCAGCCAAAGGGGTACAAGACGGCCCCCGGATAGATGCGGCTGCTCCCCCCCCACCCCCAACCAATGGACGTCAAACGCCCCGGACAACTGTCTTAGGGTCTTTTCCGCGCCGCCAGGCCATCGCCATTGACTCTGATACCGGCGCTCACGATGGCTTGCCGATGATGCGGTATCGCAAGCTTTACCGAACCAACTTCATCAAGGTCATTGGGCGACTGGCCGTGTGGTTTTACGCTGCTGCCTATTTTGTGGGCGGCACCTTTATCGACAAGCTGTCCAAACGGGACAGCGAAAAACGGCGCGCGGTTAGACTGCGTCGCACCTTTGAAAAAATCGGCGGCACTTTCATTAAATTGGGGCAACAGCTCTCCATTCGGGTCGATTTGCTGCCTTACGCCTACAGCCTGGAGCTATCCAAGCTGCTGGATAAGATTGATCCCTTCCCCACCGAACAAGCCATTGCCGCCATAGAGCGGGTTACGGGCGGCCCGCTGCGCGAAACGTTTGAGGTGTTTGACCCCACCCCCATCGGTTCGGCCTCCATTGCCTGCGTGTATCAGGCCCTCCTTAAAAACGGCGAAATGGTCGCGGTAAAAGTGCGCCGCCCCGGCATCGGCGAGATGTTTGAAACCGACTTCAAAGCGCTCGATTGGTTTCTGAATGTTGTGGAGTTCTTTGCTTTTATCCGCCCCGGCTTTACCCGCAATCCCCGGGCAGAGTTGTACGACACCCTGATGGAAGAAATTGATTTTTACAAAGAGGCCCGGTATCAGGCCCTCTTTTTGCGCGAATCGAAAAAGGCCAGAGAAACTTTTTTTTCCGCGCCAAAGCCCTATTTCAAATTTTCGGGCGAAGATGTAATTGTACAGGAATTTGTTTCCGGCTTCTGGCTGTCGGAGCTTTTGGCCGCCGTGGAATACAACGACCAATCGGCTTTGGCCACATTCCGCCAGCGTAACATCGACCCCAAAATTGTGGCCCGCCGCCTGTTGTGGGTTAGCTACTGGGGGCTGTGGGAAAATCTCTTTTTTCACGCCGACCCCCACCCGGCCAATATTCTCATTCAACCCAACAACAAGCTGCTGTTTATCGACTTCGGCTCCAGCGGCTCGTTTAGTCGCTCCCGACGGCTGGCCATGCACACTATCAACAATCTGGAAACCAAAGATGATATCGAAGGGGTGGCCCGCGTGGCCCTGACCTTTATGGAGCCGCTGCCGCCCATTGATATCAACGTGGTGCTGAAAGAAATCGAGGCCGAATTTCTCAACTCGCTGGCCGGCATGCGCACCCCGGAATCGCAGTGGTGGGAAAAAACATCGGCCCAATTGTGGCTTGGTTTCTTTAAGGTTTCCAACAAAAATCAGATACCCATTAGCATGGGCACCGTCCGCATGATTCGGGCCACCCTGCTGTACGACACGCTGGCCCTGCGGCTTGACCACGACATTGATATACGCAAAGAATACGCCAAATATCGCAAAGGTGTGGGCAAAGCCACCAAAAAACGGATGCACAAGGTAGCCAAAAAGCGGCTCAATAAAGGGCTGGATAATATGGATTATCTGCGGCTGCAAGAAACCATCGATATCGGCAGCCGTATTCTGTACCGTTCCCACCGGCTGCTGGACACCTTCTCCTTCAATTCGCTGGCCATGTTGAGCAAACCGATTGTGGTGTTGTTTGAAGGTTTTATGTTGATTATGTATACTGTTTTGGTCATCATTCTGTCCGCAATTACCTTTACCGCCTACCAGTTTTTGCTTCACGGTGCAGCCATAAATTTTGTGGAAGCGCTCAGAGAAATTGCTTCCCGCTGGTGGTTCCAGCTCTTCATTCTAATTATCATCTTTTCCAAAGTTCGCCGCATGTATTTGCGTTTAAAAGATAAAGATTAATGTGAATAAGCCAATTAACCGCAACCTGGGCAACCTGGAAACAGCCTGGGCGCAGGTTCACAATTTTGAAGCGTTTAACACGGTCTCGGTTTTGCGGCTGGTCAATGGCCCGCCCCCGGCAATGGTGCAGCAGGCATTGAAAATTCTACAGGCGCGGCAGCCGCTTTTGCGGGTGTGGCTGGACAAACGCGGCAGCAACTACCACTTTCGGGAAGCCGAAAATCCCGGCGCGTTTCCGCTCACCGTGATCCCCCGCCAAAATGACGAGCAATGGCACCTCCTGACCGAAGATGAAATGGCCTTCAGCCCCAACTTGAGCCAAGCGCCCCTGGCTCGATGCCTTTACCTTTATAATGAAGGGCAGGCCGCGCGCAGCGAGCTTGTTTTTATCTGCCACCACTCTATTTACGACGCCGCCTCCGGGGTGAAATTTCTTGGCAATCTGCTCTCGCTGTGTGCGGCCGGTTGGGCCGGCGAACCGCTGCCCCGGCTAGAGCCACTGGCCCCGTTGCCGCCGCTTGAGGATTTATTTCCGCCGGATTTTCACGGCTTTCAACGGCTCCGGCGCAGCCTGTCTGCGTTGCAAGGCCAACTGCTTAACGAATTTCGGTACCGCCGCCAGGGCATCGACCGGAATGAAGTCCCCAATGACACGCCGGCCAAATCTGAATTTATCACCATCCGGCTGTCAAAATCTGCCACCACCGAATTGGTTAAACGCACCCGGCAGAAGCGTATCACCCTGAATGCAGCGCTCAATGCGGCGGTGCAACTGGCCACGCTCAAACATCGCTATGCCCGGAAACAGATCTGGCTGCGCGGGGCCACATTTTCCAACTTAAGGCCATATCTAAATCCACCCCTCTCCGCCGATTATCTGGGCGCCTATTTTTCGATGATTCCCTACACCCTGCCCGTTTGCGCAGATGATGATTACTGGCAGTTGGCCGGCCAACTGCACGATATTTTTTACCGGGCCTCCAAATCGGGCCACAAATTTATTTTTGCCGTATTGAGCAAATATATGACCCGCTTCCTGCTGGGGGCAAAAACCATGCGCCTCGGCTCAATGGCCAACAGCTATGTGGGCGCTATCGATTTAAAACCGGCGTACGGCCCCATTCGGGTGGTCGGGCTGCATGGATTTGCGGTGAACAACGTGTTAGGCCCGCAATGCTCGGTCTTTAGCCGCATCTTGTTTGGAAAGTTAAGCTGCGATATGATTTACATGGACACCGACATGAATCGGGACGCGGCCCAAACGCTTGGCAACGAAATTCAACAGCTACTAGAGAAAGCTACCTGCTAATTGAGGAAAAAATGACTCTACCCATCGAAGACATTACAACCCTGGTCCGGTTGCAGCTTGGCCTCAAAGAGATTGCCCCAAACAACCGGCTCATCGAAGAATTAGGCGCAGAATCGGCAGACGTGGTCAACATCATCGCCGCCATTGAAGAGAAGTACAATATTTTTATCGGCGAAGAAGAACTCATCAACATTCACACCGTCGCTGACCTGCACCGGTTGGTTCAAGACCGGGTTTAGTTTCTTCCGGTTAGAAAATTTTTACCACAAAGAACGCAAAGATTTTCGCAAAGTTCACCAAGTACAAACTTTAATTTTTGTGTACTCTGCGTCTTTTCAGCGTCCTTTGTGGTTTAACCCTCCGAATCTGGCTCTTCAGTAGAATTTATTCTTTAAAAGGTTCACCCAATGCAACCGGCAAAATTTAAAACACTTATCGAAATGCTTGAACGGCGGGCCACCGCAACGCCCGGGAAAAAAACCATTACTTTTTTCAAACACACATACACCCTCCACCACACGACGCCAGATGCAATCTCGTCGAGGGATGACGATCGGCGAATCTCGCCGACGAGATCGGTTACGCAGCGCAGGATCTTGGGGGATAAATCGCAGTTGCGCGTCGCCTTGCTCTTGTGCGATTGTCCCCTGGGCCTTTTCTGTCTATTTTTTTGTTAGCCATATCAAGTAAGTTGCAGAATAAGGCCGTTTTTTGCAACACCCACGATCA
>CAYWSS010000346.1:0-6646 GCA_964460505.1 uncultured Caldilineaceae bacterium
AACCTGTCTCCGAGCGAGCAACCTAGGCGCGCGCGGTCAAAAGACCGGCCCGATCGCGATTTTGACGGGTTCACTGAATTTGTACTTTTGGTCAGTTACTCTGGAGACCAGAAACTCTTGTAAATTTATGACCACTCAAGTTACCCCACGACTAAAAACTATGCTCCGGCAGAGACAATTATCTTTCAATTTGAAACATAATCTGTACCGCCGGGCCATCATTGAAGCCGTTATTCAGCTAGTCCCCACGAGGCAGACGCATAATCCGGCCATGTTTTTGGCGGTTGTATCTGCCATATTAACCACAGTTCTTTTTAGCTGGATGCTGTGGAGAAGTCATGGGGAAGCTTTGATTATAGCTGGAATAGTGGTTATTTGTTTGTGGCTTACTGTTTTTGTAACCAACTTTGCTCAGGCTCTGGCCGGTGGATACGGTCAAATGTGGGCGGAATCACTGCATCAAACAGACCGGGAGAGTGAGGTTAAAAAATTAACCGACCCTAAATGTAAAGACAATTACACCTACCTGCCCCCGGCAGAGCTGCGTTGTGGAGATGCCATTCTGGTAGAAGCGGGAGAAATCATTCCGGCTGATGGTGAAGTTATTGCCGGCACTGCTCCGATTAGTGAAAGCGCTCTCAATGGCCGGCAAGCTCCCATTATCCGGGAAGCCGGTAACAATTGCAATGCCGTCACCAGCGGTACCCGCGTTCTGGCCGGTTGGTTAGTTATCGAAATCAAAACCAGGCCAGATGAGGGGATTTTGAGCCACATTGCCGGCCTGGTTGAAAAGGCTAAGTATCAAGGCCCATCACATAAGGGTTTCCTGCACTTTTTGATCATCGGTTCAGCCCTTGTATCTGTGCTGGCTATGGTCATCTGGGCCTTATCTCCTGGTTATGTATTTAAGATAGGTAACCAGAATATCTTCCTGACCATCACCTTTTTGATTGCATTAATGGTTGCCCTTAGCCCAACTATTTCTGGCAGTGTATTAAGTGTCATAGACCTGGCCGGACTCAACCACCTATTTCGACACAACTTGATTCCCATACGGCAACAAAACGCAACAAAAGCAGCCGGCCAGATAGATATATTGCTTCTGGAAAAGAAAGACGTCCTTGTTCCCGGCTATCGCCGGGCCGTGGCATTTATTCCCCTCAACAAAACGCCCGGTGATCAGGTGGCTAAAATGGCCCGCCTGGCCTCGCTGGTGGACGAAACCCCGGAAGGGGGAACTATTATTGCCCTGGCCGAAAAACAGCTTGGCCCCGACGCAGCACTTGCAGGAAAACCGTTTGAGGTGCCTGCCGGCGCTCGCGCGGTGCCTTACCAGGCCAGGACCGGCTTGAGCGGCATTGATTTTAACGGCCTGGAGGTTCGTAAGGGCGCCTCCGAGGCGATGACAACCTACCTGCACCGGTATGGGCACGCCATTCCACCGGAATTAAATAAGGTGGTTGGGCAAATTACGCTACAGGGCGACACTCCCCTGGTCCTGGCCTTAAACGGCCAGGCCATAGGCGTTATCCACCTTCAACACCTGGTTAACAAACACCTCAAAGAACGACTCATTCGATTGCGGCAGATGGGCATAAAGTCGATTATGGTGACTGAGGATAACCCCCTGGCTGCCGCAGCTCTGGCTGCCGCAGCCGGTATGGATGATTTTTTGGCTCCGGCCACGCCTGCTACTCGTTTAGCCTCCGTCCAACGCTGGCATCGAAACGGCCGGCGCGTAGCAATAGCCGGCCATAAAGCTGGTGACAGCCTTGTACTGCGTGAAGCTGATGTGGCTTTGGCTATGAATAACGGCGCTCACCTGGTTCGTGAGACGGGCAGTATTGTTGCTCTGGATCACAAACTTGCCAAGCTGGTCGATCTCATAGAAATAGGCCGGCAACAGCGGATAACACACCGGGCATTGGCCGCCTTCAGTATGGCCAGTGACGTAGTCAAATATATGGTGCTCATTCCTGCCATATTTATTGCCGTCTATCCCGCCCTGACTTCATTCAACTTTATGCATCTTGCTTCGCCGGCAAGTGCCGTTATTGCAACGGTTATCTTCAATCTTATAAACATAATAGCGCTGACTCCGCTGGCTATCCGTGGTCTCCCGTGCCGACTAATAAGCACAACTCAGACACAGCGTAATCTCCTGCTGATTTTTGGTTTGGCTGGGCTAATTGCTCCGTTTATAGGTATAAAGGTGATTAATATTATTCTGGTTGGCTTGGGATTGATTTAAATAAAGAGGATTTTGTAATAGATGAACATGGTGACTCTTATTTTATTTGTGCTGGGATTTGTACTGCTTGTTTCCGGCGCAGAACTGTTGGTACGAGGCGCTTCACGTCTGGCGTTGCTGGCGGGAATTTCGCCCTTGGTGGTGGGCCTTACCGTAGTTGCCTTCGGTACCAGCGCTCCGGAACTATTTGTAAGCGTTCAATCCGGCCTTAGCGGGCAGGCCGATATTGCCGTGGGCAACGTGGTTGGCAGCAATATTGCTAATATCCTGCTTATTCTGGGATTGACTGCCACAGTTACGCCATTGGTTGTGTTGCAGCGGGTAGTCCGGCAAGAAGTCCCGCTCATGATTGGCATATCTTTTCTGCTGTTGTGGATGTCACTGGATGGCGAATTAACCCGGCTGGATGGAATAACCCTTGCGCTGGGGATAATTGTTTATTTGGTATTTGTAATCCGCCAGAGTCGTCGCGAGCGTCAATTAGTTGAGGCTGGGCACGCGGAAACGCGGGGGGGTGGCTTGGCCGGAAACACGTCAATCCAGGTTGCTATTCAGGTTGGATTTGTGGCTGTTGGATTGATCTTGCTGATGTTTGGGGCAAATTGGATGATAAATGGTACAGTAGCCATTGCCAGGTTTTATGGCATAAGCGAGTTAGTGATCAGCCTGTCCATTGTTGCCTTTGGCACCTCGTTGCCGGAAATTGCTACATCTATGGTGGCCGGGTTGCGAGGCGAACGGGACATTGCCGTGGGCAATGCCATCGGCAGCAACATTTTTAATATTTTGCTTGTTTTAGGCGTGGCCGCAATCGTTACTCCCAATGGCATTATCATATCAAGCGCGGTTTTGCGCTTTGATATGCCGGTAATGATTGCGGTAGCAATTATCTGTTTGCCAATATTCTTTACCGGTGGAATGATTGACCGCTGGGAAGGAATGTTTTTTTTGGGGTACTACCTGCTTTACCTGATTTATCTGTGGCTCAGCGCTTTACAGCATCCGGTTCTACCTACGCTAAGTTTTATTACCGCCATATTTATTATTCCCGTAACCGTATTGGTTTTGTTGATCTCACTCACACGCACCCTGAAAGCCAATTGGCATAACAAAGTGCCATCCGCTTTATAGATTACGTCTTCAGAAACAGGACATCCAGCAGGAGGTTTGCCGTGGCAACAGTTATCGGCCTATTTTCAAAAGATGAGCATGTGCAACGCTCAATTGATAAATTGCAGGAGGCTGGTATTACCAGAGACAAAATTAAGGTGCTGGCTTTTGAAGATGCAGTTGTCGATTTGCTCAACGGCCGCCAAAGTGCGGTCATTACTAAGTACGTTGGCCTGGGGGTTCTGGTTGGGATGACTATTTTTGGTCTTTATGAGTTGATTGGACGGATTTGTGATTGCGGCATCCCTATCTATGGAATCAGGATTGAATTAGATACGCTGGCGCTATTTATTGCAGTTGGCGCTATCTTGAGTATGTTAGTTGGCTATTTTGTAGGCATAGAAAGACTAAAAGGCAGTATTCGGCCTTATATCTGGAACGTACACCAGGGCAGCAAGGTGGTGGCGGTACAAGCAAACGACGAACAGGAAAACACGGTTATCAACATTTTGCACAACGAAAATGGAGCAGCCATTAAAACGCTGGAAACCAGGGCAAGTCACTTTTGGCATAAAGCATCTCAGCATAGCTATTAGAGTTGTTACCAAATAAAGTGACCGGCACTTTTATCGCCATTTTCAACATCATCATGGCCGGGAAAGCCTCTCTATAGCAAATGTTCAAGTGCCGGCCACCTGGTTTTTCTTAAAAGGGAACAACTCTATTAGCGCTGCCCGGATTATGAGAGAAAATTTGAATTTCTTGTGTTGTCCCCAAATTGGGGCTTGAGAACAGGAAACAAATTTTATGGAGTTAATTAATGCCACAACAAAGAAGTACATATAGAACATCTTCCAACGAAAAAATTTCTTTTGGGTATATCTCAGTCCATTTGGGCAACTTACTGGATCGGTGGCAACCCTCGTCTGAAATGGTTTTGATAGGGACGGCGCTTTTGGTAGGGATAGGTACAGGGCTGGGAGCGGTAACTTTTCGTTACTTAATTCAAGCCGTCGGCTGGGTAGGCTACGACTTAATTCCGCGTTTAACCGAAAGTTCGGGCAGGTTATATATCATTTTTGTGCCGGCCATTGGTGGATTGCTCGTCGGCCTGCTGATCTATTTCTTTGCGCCAGAAGCCAAGGGCCACGGCGTGCCGGAAGTGATGGAGGCTGTGGCTTTGCGCGGCGGACGGATTCGTCCGATTGTAGCCCTGATTAAGTCTCTGGCTTCTTCCCTGTCCATTGGCAGCGGTGGATCGGTAGGGCGCGAGGGGCCGATTGTCCAGATTGGGTCGGCGCTGGGTTCATCTCTGGGACAGCTTTTACATTTGCCGGAAGATCGCGTTCGTAATCTGGTAGCCTGTGGTGCGGCCGGTGGTATTGCGGCCACCTTTAACGCGCCCATTGCCGGAGTCGTCTTTGCTCTGGAAGTCATTCTGGGTGAGTTCAACGTGCGGTACTTTAGCTCAGTTGTTATCTCGGCTGTGGCTGCCAGCGTTATCGGTCGGGCAGTATTCGGCAATATTCCGGCTTTTGTAATTCCTACAGAATACGGCCTCAATAGCTTCTGGGAGTACGGTTTTTACGCCCTTCTGGGCCTGCTGGCCGCTGTGGTGGGCGTAGCTTTTACCCGGTCGCTCTACTGGTCGGAAGACTTGTTTGATAAGTGGAAGGGAGTTCCCGAATGGGTAAAGCCGGCGGTTGGTGGCGTACTGCTGGGTATTTTGGCCCTGGCCTATCCTCAGGTCACAAGCATTTGGTGGTATCGTGTCCCTCAAGTGTTTAACGTTGGCTATGATGTTATCGAAGGGGCGTTGGGGAATCATCTGGCGCTGACCGCGGTTTTGACATTATTAGTGCTAAAACTGATTGCCACCAGTTTGACTTTGGGTTCAGGGGGGTCCGGCGGTATTTTTGCCCCCTCCCTGTTTTTGGGGGCTATGTTAGGGGGCGCTTTCGCCTTAATCATCAACCTGATATTTCCCGGGATTGCTGCTCCGCCGGGAGCATATGCTCTGGTTGGAATGGGCGCTGTCTTTGCTGCCTCGGCTCGCGCCCCAATTACAGCCATATTAATCCTGTTTGAGCTAACCGGAGATTATCGCATTATTCTACCCTTAATGCTGACAGTTGTTATTGCCACTTTGGTGGGGCAGTGGATGTTGGGCGGAGAGTCGATTTACACCCTTAAACTATCCCGGCGCGGCATTCGTTTGCAAAGGGGACGCGACGTGGATGTGTTGCAGGGGGTGACAGTAGAGGAGGTGATGCGGCCGGATACCGATACAGTTGCCCTGGATCTATCCATCAGTGAATTGTTGGATGTTTTCAGCCGGACGCACCATCACGGGCTGCCGGTTCTCGATCGGGGGGGAGAGTTATGGGGCATTGTGACCGTTACTGATATAGACGGGGCCGTCATTCAAGGTATGCCGCGCTCCACAACCGCAGCGGAAATTGGATCCCCCCGGCAACAGTTATTGGTCGCCTTTCCCGATGAAACAATTGATGAGGCCTTAAACCGGATGAGCCCACGGGGATTAGGCACCTTGCCGGTTGTCTCCCGGGATAAGCCCAACCACCTTCTGGGCGTAATCCGGCGCGCTGATATCATCCGGGCTTATAACCTGGCTTTATCACGTCGAGCCAAATTGCAACATCACACTGAGCGAATGCAGTTGCGTAATCTTGATGGTACCAAATTTGTTGATTTAACCCTACACCTTCAGGATATAGTCGTGGGTAAAATGGTGCAAGCTATAGCCCCAAATCTACCCAACGAGTGTATCTTAATCTCAATTCGGCGGGATGGCCGGATCCTCATTCCTCACGGTGATACCATCTTTCAGGTGGGCGACCACATTACCGCTTTTATCCGCAGCAAAGATGCAGAAAAGCTGCACCACTGCCTGCGCGGTGGGCCGGAACAGGTATTGGGCGCCGGGGTCACCGGCCCCAATCAATCCGGGAAGACCCCTTGGCCGAACGAGAGCGCAATTTAGTGGTACAGGTTCAGTAAAGGGTATATGTTAGTAAAGCCGTTAATCCGTTCATTCCGATAATCTTGCCTGAATCCGGCCAAAAAGAGCAGGACCTACGGCGGAATGAACGGATTTAGAAAGGGGCACAATAAAATTGTGTCTTACGCAACTTAATTTGATACAGAAATTTACCAGTTAACATAATGGGACACAGATTCACACAAATTTTCCGCAATACCGCAAAAGCCATCAGGTAAATAAAAGTAACCGGCACTTTTAGGGCCACTGAAAGTAGACCTGTA
>CAYWSS010000347.1:0-6644 GCA_964460505.1 uncultured Caldilineaceae bacterium
AGGGGGGTAAAAACGGCAAAAGGACGCTACTATAGCGGCTACAAAGGTGTGTGCCCAAGTAGTTACTATTTGGGTTTAATTATCTCCCGGTGCGCCGGCGCGAATCCATTCAACAATGAGACTGACTTGCGCCGGTTTAAGCCGGCGGTCAGTGGGCATCATTTCTCCTTCCGTCTGAACATTTCTCAGTTTTTGGGCCAACAGGCTATTATCCGGATCGCCGGGGATAATCACGTTCGGGGCGTGTTCGCCCTTGGTCATCATGTCTTCGTAGCCGGCCATGCTCCAGCCGCCTTTTTGTTTGTCCAGGTGACACTGGCCGCCACATTCCTTCTTAATGATGGGATACACGTCTTCAGAGAAGCTGGGGATGGGATAATCCAGTTCCGGGCCCATTGGCCCCCACTCGCGGATAGCCTCGCCCAGCGTTTTGATGTCTTCCGCTTTCAAAGCGCCGCCCTGGCTGCGGGCAAAGACGTGGTCCGGGTTGTGCGGGTGGGCAATAATAGACAGCATAATGTGCGCGTCGTCGTGGGTGCTCATATATTCCGGGCTGTTGATAATCAGGCCGGAATCGGCTTCCGGTTCAAACTCAACATCGTCCAGGGTCAGCTCTTTAACAAGCTCTTCTTTCTCTTCGGTCGCTTCTGCGACGTTTTCATCAGATTTTTCGGTGGCATCCTCATCGGCTTCCCTGGCGACTTCTTCTTCAGCCTTCTTCGCTTCTTCCCGTGCCTTCTTGGCCGCTTCGGCCTGCATATCGGCCAGGATTTCTTCTTTTTGGGCGTTGACCATGGCTGCCGGGAAAACCTCGGTGAGGCCGTCCTCGCCGTGGCACTCGGAGCAGTAGGCATCCCACAAAAATTCTCGTTTTGATTCTTTAGGCTCGATTTGCACAATTTCGAGGTGATTGTCGTTGTTAAATTGCTGCCGGTGACATTCCAGGCAGGTTTTGCCGGCATCCAGCCCCCACAAAATGTGCGGGCCTTCCTCTTCTTCCACAACTTCTTCCCCGGCTGCTTCTTCCTCTACCACATCAAGCTGGTGACACATCTGGCAGGTGTCTGTGCCGTAGGAGGCGTGGTTTCCGGCCACGCGCGGCGCGCCGCTGCTGCCATCCAGGTGGCAGTCGTAGCATTCAGCGCGAGATTCTACCGGGTGCGGAATTGATACGGAGAAGTTGCCGGAAATAGCGTGACATTGCGAGCAATCTTTGTTGGCCCGGCCCAGGTGGTCAAAGGCCAGCCGGGGAGCGCCGGCCACGCCGGCCTGGTGGCAACTGAGGCAGTCAACCTCTAAATTGGCGGGCACGGCGTGGGGAATGGGAGGCTGGGCCGTAATGACTGAAACAGACCACCAGCCTGCCAGCAAAACCAGGCAAATTGGCACAATCCAGCGGTAAGGTATGCGTTTTAATTGTTTCATAATTTTTCCTCGTTACAGTGGGTTCTTGACTTTGAAATAAGAGGTCAGGGGTTAGGGGTTAGGGGTTAGGGAAAACCGCTTGGCCTAACTCCTAACTCCTTTTCATTGGTTACTGACCGGCGGATACCGCTGCCACGGGCGATGGTGCCGGGGCGGCTTGTCTGGCTACTTTTTCACCATCTTCCATTTCCCATACAGAAATAATGGGGAAAAATCTCAGGAAAATCATAAACAGAAAGGCTACCCCGGCAGCGCTGGCCGCAAACAGCGACCATTCAACCATAGACGGGCTGTAAACAGCAATGCCGTAAGGCAGCCGGGGGCGGGTGAGGGTGGGCACCACAATCAGAAAGCGCTCCAGCCACATGCCCACGTTAACCGAGATAGAAGCAAAAACCAGCAGCGGAATGGTGCGCAGGCGGGGAACAGCCAGAATGATAAAGGGGATGATCAGACAGGTGATCACCTGCCCCCAAAAAAACGGCGCGAATTCACCGTAAAGTTTAGCGTTAAACACCGCAATGTGAGAGGGTTCCGAGCCGTAGTAGGTGGTCAGGTATTCGGCAATGGTGAAATAGACCCAGGCCAGGGTCATAACCAACAGGAGTTTGCCCAGATTTTGAAAATGTTGCAGGGTCAGGAATCGCTCCAGGTGAAGCGCCCGCCGCACAATAGCGATGGTGATAATCAGGGCGGCCAATCCGCTGTAAATGGCGCCCATTACAAAGTAGGGGCCCATAATGGCGCTGTGCCACATAGGCTGGATGGTCATCCCAAAAATCCAGGCCAGGACGGTGTGAACCGAAATGGCCAGCGGGATCATTAAGATAGCCATAATATCAATGATGCGTTCCAGCCGGTGCCACTGTTTGGTGGTGCCTTTCCAGCCCAGCGATAAAATTCTGTAGAGCCGGCCCAGTTGCCCCGGTTGATTATCTCGCAGAAAGGCGACGTCCGGGATCAACGGCAGGTAGAGATAAATAATACTAAAAATCAGGTAGGCGTTAACGGCCACCACATCCCACAAAATGGGCGACTGGATGCGGCCGTAGCCGGCAAACAGTTGCCACAGCCGGTCGGGGCGGCCCATATCCATCACCACGTTGGCGCTGCCCACAATGAGGGCGCAGACAGTAATGGCCTCGGCCAGGCGCGTAATGGGCCGCCGCCATTCTGCGTTCAGCAGCCTCAAAATAGCAGAGGTTAGCGTGCCGCCGTAGCTGATGGCAATAAAGAAAACAAAATTGATGATGTACATTCCCCAGAATACGGGGCGGTTGAGGCCGGCCACGCTCAATCCCTGAGTTATCTGCAGGTAGTAGGCGTACATGCCCCACAGGATAACGGCCAGCAAAATGGTCAGGGTCGTCCAATAACCCCAGCTCATCCCGCGCAATGGGCGATAGACTTCTGCATATTTAACCAGGATACGTTCGGCTTCCGAGGGGTCTTTTTTCAGACTGTCGGGCATGCGGGCCATGTCAACTTGTTCATTTGCCATAATTTACTCGCTCCTTAAAAAGGTTACTTTAGGGTGGGTGCCCAGCTCTTCTAACAGGTGGAACGCCCGGGAACTGCGGGTCAGGCGGGAGACAGTGCTGTTGGGGTCGTTCAAATCGCCAAAGTAGCGGGCCGAGGCCGGGCAGGTCTGGTTGCAGGCGGTCAGCAAAGTCAGTTCGGCGTTGGTCAGGTCGCGCTCATCCTCTTTTGCTTCTGCAACGGCCTTGTCTACCCGGTGGTAGCAGAAGGTGCATTTTTCGGCCACGCCTTTGGGGCGCACCGGCATGTCGGGGTTGAGGGCCTGGTTGAGCGGAGCCGGGAAATCCGGCTGGTAGTAGTTAAAACTGCGGGCGGTGTAGGGGCAGGCTACGGTGCAAAAACGGCAGCCAATGCAGGTGTCGTAGTTGATAACCACAGCGCCGTATTCGTTGTAATAGGTGGCCCCAACCGGGCATACCCGGATACAGGGCGCGTTTTCGCAGTGCAAACAGGGGCGTGGAATGAGGTCGCCTGCTGCAAACGGAAAATCGCCGTCGATATCGTGGAAAAGTTCGGTAAAGAAAATTGTCCGGCTTTCGTCCCACTCTTTGGGGCCGGTAATGGGCACGTTGTTTTCGGCCTGGCAAGCGGCGGTACAGGCCTGGCAGCCAACACATTTATCCAAATCGATGACCATTCCCCATCGATGCCCGTTGCCGTGTTCGTTTTCGGCGCTTGAAATTTTTGACATAATCTAATCCTTCTTTCGATTTACGATTTTGAATTTACGATTTACGATTGCTAACCAACACCTGTCCCGGCTCCTGCCAGGAAAATCGTAAATGTAGTTTAGGCTTTTGATATATTCGATACTTTTACACGGGTGCCGAGCCAGGCCGCGCTGCCGGCCAGGGGGTCGCTTTGCGGCACAACGATTTCGGCGGGGTTTGCGCCCCTTATCAGGCTGCCCCAGCGCCCACCGGCAGTATGCCCGCCCCCCAGCGGAATGGCTACGGTGTCGGGCATAGCCCCTTCAAAAATACGCGCTTTTAGCTGAATTTTGCCTTCGGGCGATTCAACCAAAATAGTATCATTGTCGTTAATGCCAAATTGGCGGGCCGTTTCGGTGTTCAGGCCGGCCCAGTTGCCCCAGGCTTCGCGGGCCAGCACTCCGTAAATGTTCCACAGCCGGGGCGAATTGGGGGCGCGATGGCCGGCGTAGGGCAAAACAAGGTAGGGCACAAGTTGCAGCGGGAATTTGTTGGCGTCACCGGCCACGGCGGGCGGTTCAAAGTGAGGCAGCAAGGCCATTTCCGGCGCAGCCAATACGCCGTGGGCCGCCAGCAAGTCAGCGCTTCGGGCAGATAGTACGGCCTCTTCTTCTGTCTCGGAATTGGTGAGCGCGTTGAAGGTTGCGGCCAGTTGGGTCATCTTAAATTCAAATGTGCCGGAGGGGGTGGTCAGTGCTTCGTCCCACTGTTCGTAGGGGTACCGGGTGCCTTCCCACACGCCGCGCTTAAGCAGTTCTGCCCAGAATTCATCGAATGAGTTAGCCTGAATAGAGCCTTTGTCGGCGGCATAAACCCCTTCAAAACGGTATTTTAGCACATTTTCAAAGGTTTTCCACGGCAGCGCTTCGGCGGTGTTGCCGCCCAATTTTTGGGCCACTTGCAGCAGCACATCGCCGGTGTGACGGGTGTTGTACAGCGGGGGAATTACCGCGTCGCCAATGCCAACCATGGCCTGGCCCATGCCGGCGGGCGGAATAACATCGGCCATTCGTTCCAGATAGGTGTGGTCCGGCAGGAGTAAATCGGCGTATTCTGCGCTTTCATCAATAAATGAAGAGAAGCTGACCACAAACGGAATTTTTTCCAGCGCTTCTTTCCAGCGGCCCGCGCCCATATTGTCGAATACCGGGTTGGCGTCGTACATGAAGAGGGCTTTAACCGGATAGGGATCGTCGCCCAGAATGTGGCCGGGCAGGCTGCCCAGCGCGCTTTGGGCCAGGGGGTACTCGGGGCCGCCGGCGCCGTCCAGCCGGGGCATTTCCAGCTTGGCCGCGGCAGGCCATTCGGTAAAGGCGGGGTAACGCTGCCGCAGGACGCCGCCTTCGGTATCAATGCTGCCCAGCACGGCGTTGAGGGCGTTGATAGCGGTAACGGCGTACATGGCGTTGGTGCCAATACCCAGGCCCTGCCCGGCAGCCGCAATTGAGGGGCGGTTTCCGGCCAGTTCGCGGGCCAGCCGGTAAATAGTTTCGATGGGCACGCCCGTTAGCCCGGAAACCGTTTCGGGGCTGTATTCGTTAAGCCCCATTTCGGCAAATTCTTCAAAGCCGGTGGTGTGTTCTTCAATAAATATGTGGTCGTGCTGGTTTTCTTTGATGATAACGTAAATCAGGCCCAGCGCCAGCGCGCCCTCGGTGCCGGGTTTAATAGGCACCCATTCATCGGCTTTGTTGGTAGACACAGAGTGGCGGGAGCCAACCTGCACAATGTGGCCGCGCTCGTGGCGACCACGGCGGATAAAACTGTAGGCGCTGTGTATTTGCAGTTGGGGCTGCCAATCTTCCAGAAAAGAGCCGCCAAAAAAGATAATCTGGTTGACTTTTTCCCAATCGTAGGCGGAAGAATCGCGCCAGCCTCTGGTAAGCCAGTTGGCCGCTTGCTCCGCGCCCATGCAGCGGCTGTCATCGCCGGTTACGTTGGGGGTGCCGTAGGCGGTACAAAACCGGTCAATCAGGCCGCTCATCTGGCCGGGGGCGTTTCCTTTCAAAAAGAGCATGCTGTGGGCTTCGCCATTGGCTTGAAGTTCGTCTAGTTTTTCTGCCAGCGCGGCAATGGCCTCTTCCCAGGTGATATCTTCCCACTTGTCGCCGGTTCGCTTCTTTGGGCCTTGCAGCCGGTCAGGGTCGTACAGCACTTCGGTGCCGGCGTGCGCTTTGGGGCAAACTTTTCCGTGGCCAAGACGGTGTTGGGGGTTGCCCTCTACCTTCACCACCCGGTCATCAATGCGGCGAACTTCGATGCCGCACCCGGCAGGGCAGATCTGGCACACGGACGCGGTCCACGTTTCTTTACCGCTGGGCGGCATAACCGGCTGGTTAGCATCACCGGTCATATCGGTGACAATGGGCCGGGCAACGGTGACGGTTGCGCCGGCTACTACCACTCCCATTCCGGCCAGGGCCAGAAATTCGCGGCGTGAATAGTCGGCTGATTCTATTTTGTCATCATTGCTGATGTTTTCGGTCATATCAATATCTCCTTTTGGTGGCAGGTAGCAGCAGACCGGGAATCTGGACACGTTTCGGTGCGCAAAACAACTACTGAGTCGCATGTCGCAAGTCACAGGGCCACAGTGCCAGTGATTTGCGTCACTGCAACCTGCGCCCTGCATCTCTGCTGCCAATTCCGTGATATGGTGCAAAATTTCACACCATGGTAATGGTAACATCAAGCATGGTAGACGTCTAGGCCCTCAAGTGTACTTTTTTGGAATGGTTAGGGGGGGGTAATAAATAGCTCAAAAGTGTCAGAGAACAGGCACTTTTGGTGGGTTGATTAATTTAATGCCAACAGGCAGCATCTAGAGAAAATTTAGAGCAAAGGGGGCAAGCGTTCAGCCCCCTTCCCCTGGCAGGGGGAGGGGGCTGAACAAGTACAATAACTGTTCCCTGTTAAGGAATGAGAATTAATTAACTTACCCATTTCCTCGTATTGCGTATAATTTTGCTC
>CAYWSS010000348.1:0-6640 GCA_964460505.1 uncultured Caldilineaceae bacterium
GCATGCGGGAATGACATCTCAAAAGTTCCGTTCTCATTCTGTTTTCAGTATATATGTTGTTCACCCTTGCAAAGGTTTACACGGTTCATCGGCTAAAACCCATCTGCGCAAACCAAAAATTGCTGCATTTTGAGGCCAAATTGTAACCTTCGCAAGGATAGATGTAGAGGAGCTATTACCCGCCGCTCGTAGTCAGCCTCGTAGCGATAGCGGAGTGGCGTTAGACGGCCGAAGGTCCGCTACACTGCGCACCTGACTACAAACATTTTATACGAGGAGTATGAAAATGATGCAAAGAGGCGAGGAAGCGGAGATGCGGAGCGTCTCCTCGCCTCTCAATAAAATTTGTCGGGTTTCGCCGCAGGTTCAACCCAACCTACCAATTGCTGTAATCTGTATCCTGTAACCCTTATCCGGATTAACCAACCCCATTATGTTAGCGCCAATTGACTGGTTCGTGTGTAACCGGTTCCGGTTCAACCGGGCTGTAGGCTGCAAATTTAAAAACCGGCAACGCTTCACCGGTTATTGCTGCCATCTAATGTGAACCGGGTCACCACTGCCTGCAATTCCTGGGCCATTGCGTTCAGGCTTTGGGCCGAGGCGCTCACCTCTTCTACCTGGGCGTTCATCTCTTCGGTGGCGGCGCTCACTTCTTCTGTCGCGGCGCTGTTCTCTTCACTGATGCCGGCAATGCCCTTGATGGCCTGCACCACTTCGCCTGAATTGGCGGCCATCTCTTCGGTAGAGGCCGTGTTCTCTTCCACCACTGCCGACATCGTTTCCATCGCCTCCCCCAACTGGGACGAGAAGGTGCTCATCTCCTGCGCCACCACCGTGATCTCTTTCACCTGCCGCTCTACCTCATCCGTACTCTTGTCCATTGCTGTTACCGCTTCGTTTACAGATGTTTGGACAACGCTGATCAACCCCCCTATTTCCTGGGCAGCCGTGGCCGATTTCTCGGCCGGCTTGCGCACTTCGTCGGCCACCACCGCAAAGCCTTTGCCATGTTCTCCAGCCCGGGCGGCCTCAATGGCCGCATTGAGCGCCAGCAGGTTGGTCTGGCCGGCGATGTCGTCGATTGTTTGCAGAATGGCTCCAATCTGGTTAGAGCGCTTGCCCATCTCATTCACCCGCCGGGCCGAAAAGCCTACGCCCCTCCTCACTTCTTCCAACCGGGTCACATTGACCGCCACCTGTTCGATGATGTTGGACATTTGGCGGGCAATTTCGGATGACTTGCCGACGGCGGTGGCTTGTTCCTGAGCGCCAGTGGCCACCCCATTGATAGCATGGCCCATTTGCTCCACCAAAGATACTGCTCTGGTAGCCCCTTCCGCTTGTTGGTTGGTGCCCGCCGCCACTTCCTGGATGGTGGTGGCTACCTGATTCGCAGCCTGCCCCGACTGCTCGGCCGTAGCGGAAAGCTGCTGCGAGGCCGCGCCCACACTATTGGCCGTATCGGCCACCTGCCCTACCAGACGACGCAGGTTGGCGGTCATCTGCTTAAAAGCGTTGCCCAGCAGGTCTTTGTCAGATTGGAGGGTAACGTCAGTTGTCAGGTCGCCTGTTGCTACCCGGGTAGAAACCAAGGCGATTCCCCGGATGTAGTTAACCATTTCCTTAAACGCGCGAACCATCTGGCCAACCTCGTCTTCTGACCCCACCTCAAGTTCCACCGCCAGGTCTCCCTTCGCCAGTTTCCGGGCCATTTGGGTAAGCTGCCTGACGGGCAGGATTACCGCTCGTTGTAGAATCAGCAGCGCAAACCCAACAAAAAAAATAATCGGCAGAACGGGAGATTTCTCCATAAAGGTTACGTAAAATTTCCATATTAAATAACGTCCTTAAAAAAGTGTCCGCTAATGAAATAGTTTCCGGCAACTCTCAAACAGGCAAAAATATAGGGGCGAGGTTAAAACCTCGCCCCTACGGGTGTCCAAATGACGTGATGCGCTATTTCTGGTTGGATGATGTTTGGCGAATGTTGCTAATTGGGCTAATTAGCGGCTGCGTTCCTGAACATCAACCACGGCCAGGGCGGCAATGTTGACAATGTCGCGTACTTCGTCACCTCGCTGGAGGACGTGTACCGGTTTGTTCATGCCCAACAGCACCGGGCCAATGGTTTCGGCGTTGCCCAGCCGCTGCATCAGCTTGTAAGAAATGTTGGCGGCTTCGAGATCGGGGAAGATAAACACATTGGCATCGCTCACCTGGCTAAAGGGGTAGTGCTCTTTGATAATGGCCGGCATCACGGCCGTATCAGCCATCATCTCGCCGTCAACCGCCAGATCGGGGCGATGTTGGTGCAAAATTTCAACCGCCTCCCGAACTTTGTTGGTAAGGGGGTGGCGGGTGCTGCCAAAATTAGAGAAGCTGAGCATGGCAACCTTCGGCTCAATGTTAAAACGACAGGCTTCGTTGGCGGCCATGCCGGCAATCTCTGCCAGTTCCCCGGCGGTGGGGTCTATGTTGACGGTGGTGTCGGCAAAGAAGTAGACCTTGCCGCGCACAATAATAATGTACATGCCGGCCACAATGTGCATATCCGGGGCGGTACCAATAGTTTGCAGGGCCGGCCGAATAACATCGGGGTAGTTGTGGGAAATACCGGAGATGTAGGTATCGGCGTCGCCCATTTCTACCATCATCGGCCCAAAATAATTGCGTCGCTTCATCAGGATGCAGGCATCCGACAGAGTCAGTCCTTTTCGTTGCCGTTTTTCAAAGAGCGCTTTACAATACTTTTCGAACTTTCCATTACTCCGTGGAGTGATAATGTCGGGTTCAAAACTAAGGCCAATTTCCTCAATTTTCTGCCGGATCACATCCGGGCGACCCAATAAAATGGGATTTCCAATGCCTTCTTCTTTAATCAGCGCGGCAGCGCGGATGATCTTTGGCTCCTCGCCTTCTCCAAATACAATACGTTTGGGATCGTGCCGGGCTTTGTTGATAATGTGCCGCATCAGTTCCCAGCCTTTACCCAGACGCGCCTCCAACTGATTTTGATACTCTTGCATATCCAGAGTACGGCGCGCAACCCCGCTCTTGATGGCTGCCTCGGCTACGGCCGGCGCAACCCACAACAACACGCGCGGGTCAAACGGTTTGGGGATGATGTAATCCGTACTAAATTTCAGCGCTTCCAGATTGTAGACTTTCAGTACTGAATCCGGCACATCTTCGTGGGTAAGGGCGGCCAGAGACTTAGCGGCGGCCAACTTCATCTCGTTGTTTATCTGGCGGGCTTGCACGTCTAACGCTCCCCGAAAAATGAAGGGGAAGCCCAGAACGTTGTTGACCTGATTGGGGTAGTCGCTGCGGCCGGTGGCTACAATGGCATCGGGTCGAGCCTCTTTGGCCAGCTCGTACTTAATCTCCGGGTCGGGATTGGCCATGGCAAAGATAATGGGCTGGTCGGCCATAGAGCGGACCATGTCTTGCGTGAGCACGTTGGCAATGGATAACCCCAAAAACACATCGGCGCCAACCATAGCCTCTTCCAGAGTGCGGGCTTCGGTTTCCCGGGCAAATCGAGCTTTATATTCGTTGAGGCCCGCGGTGCGCCCGGCGTAGATAACGCCCCGTGAATCGACCATGGTAATGTTTTCCCGGACGGCACCGGCCAAAACGAACATATCGGCGCAAGCAATGGCCGAGGCTCCGGCCCCATTGATGGTGATTTTCACCTGACTCGCCGGCTTTTTTACCAATTCTAACGCATTCATCAGCCCGGCGGTGGCAATAATGGCGGTGCCGTGCTGGTCATCATGAAATACGGGGATGTCCAGCATTTCCTTGAGCCGGGTTTCAATGGTGAAACATTCCGGCGCTTTGATATCTTCCAGGTTGATGCCGCCAAAGGTGGGGGCAATGGCCCGCACTACATTGATAATCTCCTCCGGGGAAGAAGAATCAACTTCAATATCAAATACATCCACATCGGCAAATCTTTTAAACAGTACCCCTTTACCTTCCATGACCGGCTTTGAGGCCAGTGGCCCCCGGTTGCCCAGCCCCAAAATGGCGCTGCCATTGGATACAACCGCCACCAGGTTACCCTTGGCCGTGTAACGGTAGGCGTTGTCCGGGTTTTCGTCAATCTCGAGCACCGGCACGGCTACCCCGGGCGTGTACGCCAGCGATAGATCGAGCTGGCTGCTGGCCGGTTTGGTGGATACCACCTCAATCTTTCCCGGCCGGCCCGCCTCGTGATAGCTAAGGGCTACTTCTTTTGTAATATTCATTGTTTGCTCCTTACAAACTACCCCCCCATAAAAAATAGAAATAGAAAAGGAATTTAAACTTGCCGGGTATTTTCCGGCAATTACAACTCAATTTACAGCGGCAGCCAGATATACCAAACGCGCAATACGAAACGGTGTCGGTAATATTTCAACCGTAAAATTAACAGGCTGTACCAGGCGGAGAGACACAATTGGAGGGGATTTGAATAAATAGTGGAGGTGAAAAGGAGGATGCAATTTGCAGTCATACTGCTATAGTAACTCAATACCGGGTAATGCGGTAGTGATGTTTGTCACCGGTTTCCATGATATATGTCACAATTTTTACTGGAGATAATTGGCAACCTCTCAAAAAGCAGGGGGAAGGCGCGCCAGACCTCAAAAGTTTTGAAAACCTTTGAGGTTGGGGGAGATAGTTTTTTGGGTGGTGTCCACCAGCACCCGGCAACCATCGCAGCCCGATAGAGGCTGCTCTAATTCTGCGCACAGTCTGGCTTCCAGGTCGCCGTTGATGTAGTCAGAGATTTGGACTAACAACGCCGCGCAATTTTCGGGGCGGTGGTGGTGAGGCTCAACCAACGACGTGTTCTCCCTGTTCGCTAAAGTAGAGAGACAGGCGTTCGCGCAACATAAATCTGGCCCGGTGCAGCCGAATTTTCATATTGCCGGGAGAAATGCCCAGAGTCTCGGCAGCCTCCCTGGTTGATAACCCTTCCAGGTCACGCAAGACAAAGGCAACCCGCAGGGAATCGGGCAGGGAGGCAACGGCTTCGTCCATGATCTGCTGGAGTTCGCTTTCCAGAGCAACGGTTTCGGGGTTCCAATCCCAATTCTGAAGCTGATTGGGCCAAAATTCATCGCCATTTTCTTCCGCAGAGGCATCGAAGGAAATGGTTGGCAACTCTCGTTTTCGCAGCCGCATCAGCCCGTTGTTGGTGGCAATGCGATACAGCCAGGTACCCAGGCTGGATTTTCCCTGAAATGTTTCTGCATTTTTGCAGGCGCTGATAAACGTTTCCTGCAACACTTCTTCCGCCTCAACCGGGTGACCGGTTAGACGCAAAGCCACATTGTAAATTTTGCCGGAAAACTGTTTGACCAGGTCGTTGCAGGCATATTTATCGCCGCGATGCAGCGCTTTTACCAGAGATTTATCATCGTTAGACATAGGGGTTTCTATAGCATTCCAGAAAAATTTTCGCCCAACGATTTACGCATTGCGTATTGCGTAAAGAAGGGGCTAATACGAAATACGAATGTTATTTAGGAAAAAACTTTTCCGGACATCTATACCAGGCCGCCGGGAATAACACCGGCAAATTGTTTGAGCGAGGTAATGATATATTACGCGGTAGAAATTGGCAAGCCGGTTAATATTTTGGTATTTCCCACCTGTTGCGGGCAATGTTGTTTTCTGGTTGCAAAACTGGAGTTTTGCAGCCAGAAAACAACGCCAGACGGGAAACAGCCTAATATTTACGTTTGAACTTTACAAAATACCATTGCCGGGCATTCTGGTTGGTGTCAAAGGGAATGTCATCGGACATGCGATTACCGTGGGCATCGGCTAAATAAAATGTCCACGAGTTTGTTTCGATGCCGCCGGGCGGCTCGAACTTGACGTTGCCGGATTTGGTGACCTGGCCGGGCGCATTATATCCCTCATAATACCAGGTTGACAGCGGGCTTTCGTAGGTCAGGTTGTGGTCAAGCCGGGTGCCAATAATTTTCATATCGCCAATGGGAATTTCATTTATATCAACAATAGCCACATACATGACCATAAACGAGTTTGTGGTGGGGCTGTTAAAAAATTCGTTCAGCAGAAAATCGTGTTCCGGTACCGGGGTGGCTGTCGGTTGCGGCGTAACAGTGGGGGGCAGCAGCGCGGTGGGTTGCGGCGTATTAGTTGGAACCGGAGTGTCTGTGGGTAAGGGGGTAGGGGTAGGGGGTGGAGTTTCGGTAAAGGTAGGGGTTATGGTAGGGATAGGCGTTTCGGTGGCGGTGGCGGTACTTGTGGGCGTTGCAGTTGGGCTGGGGGTATCTGTGGCGATGGGGGTGGACGTGAGAGTCGGGCGCGATTTGGAAGCCAACTGCGCCGGGGTTGGTTGCTCATCAAGCGCGTTTATTAAGCCGGTAACAAACTCTTGCAACAACCCTTCCGGGCTGGGGCCGGGTGAAGGGCGGGGGGTGCGGGTGGCGTACGGTTTTCCTTCATAACAACTCAGGTCCAGGGTTGGACATGGTGTCACCGCTCGCGATGGCGCCGCTGGAGACACCGATCATCTCGAGCTTGCCCTGCTGGCAGCGACGAACGACTGATTTCTCACCGCCGAGCGCCGAACCGATCAGCTCCGCAAGGTCCGCGCTGACGCCGCTCTCGA
>CAYWSS010000349.1:0-6639 GCA_964460505.1 uncultured Caldilineaceae bacterium
ATTCCGGAAATTCTGTTCTGAAATGCCGACAATAATTGTCAAACCGGGAATTGCTGTTCCAATGCTGACATTGGGGTTTCAATATCTGGGGCGGTTTAAATTTCTTACCCGCACTCTTTACGTGGTTCTTTTATACAATATTAGTGTGGATGTTTTAGCCGGATGGTTACCCAATGGAGTTACCGATGATCTGCTGCTAAACACGCTATACGGCGCTATTGTTGGCGGCATTGGGTATGGGCTGGTTTTTCGGGGACGCGGCACATCAGCAGGAACAGGGGTGCTGGGCCGGGTGATACAGCTAAGAACCGGCGTGCCGGTTAGCCAGATTTACATCTTTACCGATGGCAGCATCATCGCGGCGTTGGGGTTTGTATTTGGGTGGGACAAAGCGCTCTATTCGCTCTTGAACCTATTCATTTGGGGCGTGGTAACAGATTATATTTTAGAAGGCCCCAGCGTAATTCGCACCGTCTTCATTATTACGGATCAAGCAGATTCCGTGGCTAACGCCATCTTCAAAAGAATGGGTATCGGCGTAAGCGGCTGGGCCGGCCAGGGGATGTTTACCCGGGCAGAGCATACCATCCTGTTTTGCACGGTTAGCCGTCCCGACGTGAACACGTTAAAAATGATAGTGTCAGAAACGGACCCGCGAGCATTTGTAGTGATAGGGCAAGGGCACCGGGCCAGTGGCGGTGTGCTCCGGCAACTTAAAGCTTATACCACGAAATAAACAAACAGACCCGAATTTATCTTGTTTTACCGAGTCAATTTCTATGCGAATAGTCATTCTAACCTACGAGAGTTTCTATTCTAACTTTATGACCGAACGCCTGCTCAAAGAATATCCGGGGCAGGTGGCGGGCATTATTCGGTCCGATTGTTTGATTCACAGAAAAAGCTTACCGCAAGGATTACTCTATCTGCTCAAACAGACCGGGCTGCGTTTTGTGGGCCGCAAGGCGCTGGAGTTTTTTCAGAGCCGGGCCACGGCCATTATTTTCAGGTTAATTGGCCGTAACCCCAAAGTACATTCGCTGCGTGATATGAGCAGAATCTACGGCGTGCCGGTTATCGGCTCAAAAAACGTCAACAGCCGCCAAACCCGGGCACAAATTAAAGAGATGCAGCCCGACATTGTGTTATCAATTTACCTCAACCAGTTCATAAAAGCACCGCTCATCAAAATACCAACCAAAGGCGCGCTCAATATCCATCCGGCCCTGCTGCCACGAAACCGGGGGCTTTTTCCCTATTTTTGGGTATTGTCCAACGGAGAAAAAGAAACCGGCGTCACGGTTCACTGGGTGGATACTCAATTTGATACCGGTGAACTGCTGTTGCAAGAAAAAATAACGGTAGAGCCAAACGACACCATCAGCTCTTTATCGTACAAAAGCAGCAAAGTGGGCGCAGACATGCTGGTAGAGGCCATTCAATTGCTTGAAGCCGGCAACTCGCCGCGTATTCTGCAAGATAACAGTCTGGCCACCTACCAATCCTGGCCCACACCCGCCGACCAGCGCCGCTTTAGAAAACAGGGCGGCAAATACGGCACCATCTTTGAAATCTGGAAACATATGTAAACAATGAAGAATTATCAATGAACAAAGAGTCATTGGCCTTGCAACAAAATCTTTTTCATTATTAATTATTAATTATTAATTCTTCATTGTTAATTAATTAATCGCCATGAAATCATCAATTATTTTACCAACCTACAACGAAAAAGATAACATTATTGAACTTATTCACGCTGTTTTTGCGGTCTTAAACCCGCAGCGTGATTTTGAGGTGGTTGTGGTAGACGACAACAGCCCCGACGGCACCGCCGATGCTGTGAGACAAAACTTTGGGGATGATTCTCGAGTAAAACTTTTTGTCCGCACTGAAGAGCGAGGCCTGGCTACGGCTATCCGATACGGGGCCGAACACTCGGAGGGTGAGATTCTGGTATTTATGGATACCGATTTTAACCATGACCCCGCCATATTGCCCCAGATGATCAAGTTTCTGGAATATTACGATATTATCATCGGTTCCCGTTTTGTGATGGCCGGCGGCATGGAAGACAAATTTAGACAATTTTCCAGCCTCCTCTATAATTATGCCATTCGGCTGCTCTTTGGCACCCCCGTCCACGATAACCTCAGCGGCTTCTTCTCCATCTATCGCGACAAACTGCTTGCCATGGATATAGACCAGATTTATTACGGGTACGGTGATTATTTTATCAGGCTGTTGATGGTAGCCCACACCAGAGGCTACAACATGCTGGAAATCCCCGTCTTTTACCGGCTGCGCATGCACGGCCATAGCAAAACCCAATTCTTTTCCATTTTCTCGCAATATTCCAGAGCGTTACTGGCCTTACGTTTTAAGCTGTGGACCGGCCACATGCGGTAAGTCAACGCCAAATTAAAAAGGGGTTAAGGGTTAAAAATCAGGAGTTAGTGACAGAAAACACATTTGTTTTACCCTAACCCCTGACTCCTAACCCCTAATTAAAAAAAGTGATTTCCTATGCCAGAAGAAAAATCAACTTTCCAGGATTCCGATTCTAAAAAGAAATTGCCCCCGAAAAAGAGCAACTCCGAGCAGGTTGATGAACAACAATCAGCAGCTATCGGGGCACTGGAAGAGATGCAAACACCTCCGGAAATTGACGAAGGGCCGTCTGCCCGCCCGGTGGATGCAATTCAGGCCGCGCTGTTTGAGGCGGCTCAGTCGGGGATAGATACGGAAGTAGAATTTGATCAATTAATCGCCTCCAATCCCGAACTTGGAGATGCCCCAACGCCATCGGAAGCAGATTTGGATGAGGTGCAAAAAACGTTGAATGAGGCGGCCCAAAAAGGGATGCCAACCGATGTTGAGTTTGACACCCTGCCAATGCCGGTTATCACCCCTGCTGAAACCGGCCCCGCCCCATCAGCCCCGAAAAAAGCAGAACAAAAAGAACCGGAAACGGAGCCAAAACCCGAACCGGCCCCGGTTGAGAAGCCGAAAGCAACGCCCAAACCTCGGCCCAAACCTGCGCCGCCGGCCCCCATCCCCTCAGAATTTTGGATGATTCTGGCCCTGTTTGTTGTCTTCCGTTTGCTGGCACTGTTTTTGATGCGCCCCGGCGGGTACATTAGAGACTGGTCAGATTTTGACACCTATTTTGGCATTGCCGCCCTGTCGGATTATGGGCTGTACCCCTTCTTGAATTTCTGGCTGGAGTGGCCTCCGCTGGTGCCGTGGCTGGTCGTGGGCGCCTACAATCTGGCCCTCTATCTACCCCCATGGCCCGATGATCCCCGGCTGTGGTTTATCTTAATTATGGGCACCGTTTTTGTTCTGTTTGAAATTGGCAACTTTGTGCTGATTTCCCGGCTGGCCCGACGCATAACCCAAAGCCAACAGATTATCAGCCGGGTGTTGTGGTTATATGCCCTGCTCTTCCCCCCCGTTTACGCCATGCTGGGTTTCTTTGATGGCATCGCCCTCTTTTTTATTCTGCTGGCGCTAAACCTGCTCCTGTCAGAGCGGCATTCGTTATCGGCCATCTCAGTGGGCGTGGGAATATTGGTCAAGATTGTACCGGGGCTGATGCTGCCGGTTGCCCTGCGCCAAATATGGCACCAGCATCAAGAAGATAAGCGCGAGGCGGCTATTGAGGCCGGGCTGTATACGGTTGTTGCCGGGCTAACAGTAATTGTACTGTTGGCTCCCTTCCTGTACATGGGGCCACAGTGGGTGCTCACGTCCGCGCAGTCAATGATGGGGCGCTCGTCGTGGGAAACCCTTTGGGCTGTAATCGACGGCTACTACGGCTTTGGCGTCGTACTGGGCAATCGCCTGAATCCCGCCGAAACTAACTTTGCTGTCCACGACACCGGGCTGCTGTGGTGGGTGATTACGCTTGTTTTTATCGGCATCTACGCCTTCATCTTCACCCGCAAAGCCAATTACAGCCGGCCCCGCAACGTGGTGGCCTTTACCGGGCTGACCACCGTGGTACTGATGCTCTACAACAAGGGCTACAGCCCTCAATTTTTGGTTTATGTGCTGCCCTTTATTTTACTGTTGATGCCCAATGGCCGGGGAATAATCTACGCCCTCATTCTGACCGGCCTCAACGTTCTGGAACAGCCCGTTTATTTTGTTATGCTGCCCGCCGAACAATGGCTGCTAACCCTGGTGGTCGTTATTCGAACAGTGATGTGGCTGGCACTTGGTTTGGAATTTGCGCTGGTGCTGTGGCCAATCAAAGAGAAGCAGCAAACACTTTTCCGCGCACACCAGCTTGCTCCCAAAATATTGGGAGGACTGGCCGTGCCGGCGCTGGTTGCGCTTATTCCCGTCACCATCCGGGCTTACAGCACCGGCCGGGAAACCACCCCGGTAGGCGCTCTTGCCGGATTTATGGACGTGCAAGCTGAAACGGGTGGTGCCAGTGGCAAACCACGGCTGCTTTTAAGTGAACAGTCAACCTATCGACAGGTGTACCCCTACCTGCACAATAGTTTCGACCTGCAATTGACCGATGGCGCAAGCAAAGAATTTACCGGCGCGGCCACCACCTCAGAATTAATTGCCGGGCTGGAGCGGGTGTGGATATTGCCCACCGGCCCGCAGGGACAACCCCTCAACAACACGCTCGCGGCACGCGGCAGGGAGATAGCCGAATACCGGTTTGACGGCCTGGGCACTGCCTCGCTCTACTCATTTGAAGCCAATCCCCTGCCCTTTATTCCCCCGGCTCGATTTATTGGCGGCATCGAGCTGCTGGCGCACGATATTAATACGCAACCCGGCAGCGCCGATATCACCCTCTACTGGCGCGCCCAGAATCAGCAAAATCAAAACCTGACCGTGTTTACCCAAATTCTCAATGAAGCCGGCGAGTTGATTGCCGGACACGACAGTGTGCCACGCGGCGGCAAAGCGCCCGTGACGTCCTGGTCAATTAATGCCGTGCAAACAGATGTTCATCATGTTGAACTCCCCCCGAACCTGCCCCCCGGCGACTACACCGTAATTATCGGCCTCTACAACGATTCCAAAGAACGCATTCGTGGCATCGATCCGGAAGGATTTGGCTTTGCCAACAGAGCCGTACCACTGGAAGTGATTCGCTTTCAGTAACTTGCGGCCACATATTGTAGCGCCCCTTTACAAATCAGACAGAAACGTGACACCAGGAGGCATCAAAGAGTCTTTTCGTTACCTTGTGCCTTCCAATCTTTATTTTTAACGGAGTCGGATAAAGGCTACGCCACAGCAACGATGATAAAGCTGCTAATCTGACGTACAGGTTCAGTAAACCCGATGCTGTGGCCGGTCTCCGACCGGCCCGGGCGCGATTCTAACGGGTTCACAGAACTTGTACAATCTGACTACCGGATTTGCTTGCAAGAATGCAAATATCTAACTAAAATATCCAAAAGAGAAAGGGGTGCGCGGTGGCGGACAGCGGGTACAAAAGCATCAGCCGGATAGATGTTAACAAAAAGAAAATGCACGGTTGGTATGTAAGGGTCTATTACAAAAATGTAATGTATTCAAAATTCTTTAGTGACAGCCGGTACGAAAATTCTGACATCGCTCTGGAAGAAGCCCTGATTTATCGAAACAAACTGGAAAAAAAACTGGGCAAACCCAGAAGCGAGCGGACGGTGGTGGGTTTAAGCCCGCGCAACACGTCCGGAGTGGTAGGCGTGCGTCGCCGAATAAAAAAATCAAAGCGCGGCAACCCGAAAGGCTACACCGTGTACGAAATAACCTGGAGTCCGGAACCGGGCAAAATGCGCCGCACCTCGGTATCCGTTGACAAATACGGCGAAGACAAAGCCCTTCAGATGGCCATTGAATTGCGCAAGCAAAAAGAGCTTGAAATATACGAAAAAGAGACAGAAGTTGCGCAGAAAATTTAGAACACCATGAAAAGACGCCCCCCCAGAAATCAAACACCTCCAAAAGATACCCCCAAACAAGGTTTTTTTGACCTGCTGCGGCAGGGAACCCGCGCCTTACAGCAGGGTAAAATTACCGATGCCCGGCAGTTGCTGGAACGCGCTCACGCCCTTGACCCCGATAACGCTGACGCGGCCCTGAATCTGGCCGGGGCCTACATCCTGTCGAAAAAGTTCAAGGATGCGGCCAAACTGCTGGAGCCGCTCAGCGAACAAAACCCCACCAACCCGATGATCTGGACCAACCTGGGGGCAGCCTATCTGGGCAACCCGATTTTGGCCAAAGACAAGCACCACCAAAAAGCAATTGCGGCCTTTAAAAAAGCCATAGAACTGGACCCTAAAGCGCCGCACGTCGCCTACAATCTGGGTCTTATTTACCGTGACCGCAAAGAAAATGAACAAGCCATTCACTGGTTCCGGCAAGCGCTGGAGGCCAACCCCACCGATAAAGATGCCAAAAATTATATCAAGGAACTTTCACAGGGAAACAATGGGCAGGAGTAACCAACACTGGAGTTCGGTGAGTTGAGGGAGTTCATAGAATTTGGTGAGTTTTCAGGTTAGCCATTGAACAACTCACCCAACCCACTTGACTCACTCAACCCATTCAACTCACTTAGTACTAAGTCAAGTTGGTTTTGACGGGTAGCCAGACCGTAGCCAAGCCCCTTGT
>CAYWSS010000350.1:0-6638 GCA_964460505.1 uncultured Caldilineaceae bacterium
AAACTAAAAAAATCGTGTAATTCAATCATTCGCGCTATTTTCGATAATATCTAATGAATACGAAATAATACGCAGTACGAAATACGCAATAGTTACGCCGTTAATTCTCAATCCATAAAGGGTTTTTAATATGCCTTTTGAAATACCGTTTATTCATATCGCCTTTTTCTTTTTTACCGTCTGTACTTTGGGGGGGGCAATTGGCGTGGTAGCCAGTAATAAATTGTTCCACAGCGCCCTGTTCCTGATTCTGTCATTGTTTGGCGTGTCCGGCTATTATGCGTTGCTCAGCGCCGGCTTTTTGGCCGTGGTGCAGATTATGGTTTATGTGGGGGCCATTGCCATTCTGGTTTTGTTCGCCATTATGTTCTCCAGCCAAATTATGCAGCCCAACGAGAAAACCAAAAATCACCAATGGTGGATTGGGCTGATTGCGGCGGTGGCGTTGTTTAACCTTTTATTTGTCGTTGTAAATTCTGTAAATTGGCCGGTAACTAGTGCAGTGCCAAGCGATGATACCATTATGCAGTTGGGCATAGCCTTTTTGGGCAGCTACCTCATCCCGTTCGAAGTGGTCAGCGTGTTGCTGTCGGTGGCCTTAATTGGCGCTATTTTCCTGGCTCGTGAAAAAGTTGAAGCGGAGGGTGCAAACTAAATGTTGCCAATTCCTTTGTCCTGGTGGTTAACGGTTGCTGCGGCTCTATTTTCTATTGGTGTTTACGGTGCACTCTCCCGGCGAAATGCCATCGGCGTGTTGATGGGCATTGAGCTGGTGCTGAATGCGGTCAACATTAATCTGGTGGCCTTCTGGCGATACACCGTGCCGGCCAACGTTGAGGGGCAGATCTTCGCCATTATGGTCATTACTGTGGCCGCTGCCGAAGCCGCCGTGGGGCTGGCCATTATCATTGCCGTTTATCGACGGCGACACACTGTAGCCGTCGAAGAACTGGACATTCTCAAGTACTAACAAAGTGTAATCGTTCCCCCCCTTCGCACCACGCCCCTGCGCGGTAATGCGGGGATTGTGAGAATAAATACATGGATATATTCTTTAATTTAATCTGGTTAATTCCCCTATACCCCATCCTGGCATTTTTGATTATTGTGCTGGGGCTAAATCGCAATAAAAAAGCCAGCGCCGGATTGGCCATTGGCGCCATGGCCCTGGCCACCCTCCATTCCTGGATTATTGTGGCAGCCACCGTGGCCGCCTATCGGGCCGATTCCCATCACGGCACCCACATTGATGGCTGGCAATTGGTGGTTCCCTGGCTGCCCACCGGCTACAAAGTCTTCAACATGGGCTTTGCGGTGGATGGCTTTACGGCCATGATGCTTTTTATGGTGCCCTTTGTCTGTATGCTCATCTTCATTTACGCCTCTGAGTATATGGAAGGCTACGAAGCCCAATTCGGCCGCTATTCCCGCTTTTTTGCCTACGTGTCGCTCTTTGCCGCCGGCATGCTGCTGCTGGTTATTGCCGATAACCTGCTGCTGCTCTTTATGGCCTGGGAAGTGATGGGGCTTTGTTCTTACCTGCTGATTGGCTTCTGGTTTGAAAAAACCTACCCCGACGAAGACGAGGTGGTCACCCCGGCCAATCCGGTGCAGGCCCTCCAGTTCTGGAAATATGCCGGCCCCGATAAAGTTGCCCCCCGCCTGGCCGCGCTCAAAGCCTTTTTGACCACCCGCATTGGCGACGTCCTCTTCTTTGGCGGGATGCTTATTCTGTGGAGCTACGCCGGTACGCTCACCTTCCGCGAATTGTTTGCGCCGGAGACGCTGGAACATCTCACCGAAGTGACGGTGTGGGGCATGCCGGTAGCCACGGTCAGTTCGCTCTTGATTTTTGCCGGAGCAGTGGGCAAGAGCGCCCAGTTCCCGTTGCACGTCTGGCTGCCCGACGCCATGGAAGGCCCCACCCCCGTTTCGGCCCTCATTCACGCAGCCACAATGGTTTCTGCCGGTGTCTATCTGGTGGCTCGTATGCTGCCACTGATGGCCACCACCGAACACAGCGTGGCCCTGCAATGGGTGGCCATTATCGGGGCCATCACCGCCGTGATGGGGGCCACCATCGGCCTGGCCCAGTACGATATTAAGCGGGTGCTGGCCTTCTCCACCATCAGCCAGTTGGGTTATATGATGATGGCGCTCGGTATTGGTGGCTTTCTGGCCGGGATATTCCACCTGTTTGCCCACGCCTTTTTCAAAGCGCTGCTCTTTATGGGCTCCGGCTCCGTAATTCACGCCATGGAACACGGCGCCCGCCACGCGGACGACCATCACACCGACCCGCAGGATATGCGCAATATGGGCGGCCTTCGCACCAAAATGAAGGCCAGTTTTTGGGCTTATTTAGCCGGAACCCTGGCTTTGGTGGGTATCTTCCCCTTTGCCGGATTCTGGAGCAAGGACGAAATCCTGGCCGAAGCCTTTTTGCACGGCTTTGGCGAACACGGCAGTACCATTGCCGTAATCGTTTATTTTGCCGGGGTTATTGGGGCTATCTTCACCGCCTTTTATATGGGGCGGCAAATAGGCCTGGTCTTTGGCGGCAACCCCCGCACCCAATTAGCCGCCCACGCCGTACAGCCCGGCAAGCGCATGACCTGGCCGTTAATTGTGCTGGCTTTCTTCTCGCTGGTCATTGGCATTATCAACATCCCCCAAAACATTGGGGGCGCGGCGCGGCTGCACGGCTTTGCCGGCGAAGTTCATATGATTGCCGAAGAAGCCGCGCCGGGTATCAGCTTTGAATCGGTGCCGTTTAACTGGCAGGTGGCTATTACTTCTTTGCTGCTGGGGCTGGCCTCGTTTGTATTTGGCTGGTGGCTTTACGCCCGCGTATCCGATGCCAAAGCTAAAGACCCCATTCAAACTATTCCGGTGGTGGGTCAATCCATCTTTACCATTTTGTACAACAAATATTACTTTGACGAAATTTATCGCGGTCTATTCATCTACCCCACCATAGCCATTGCCAACTTCTGCGGTAAATTTGATTACGATTGGGTCATCAACCCCATTGTTAATTTTGTGGGCGGGTTCACCATGAAGCTGGCCGATTTTATGGCCCTGTTCGACTCCGAGGGCATCGACGGCGCTGTGGTTGATGGTATTCCCAAAGGCTTCAACTGGCTGGGGGGACGATTGCGGTTGCTGCAAACGGGCCGCGCCCAAAGTTACCTGTTAATTCTGGTCATTGGCCTGGTCATTCTGGCCTGGCTATATTTAATCTTTTTCCCGGACTCCGTGGCCGATATTATTGCTATGTCGGCGGCTCAGTAGGGCGCAAGTCGCAGGGTTGCATAAACGTAAATCCGCACACTCGCAGGTTCGCTCATTCGTTCATTCGTCGCACTGCGTAAAACCTGCGCCAAAAATCAATACGCAATACCAATTATTACGCCGTATCCGGTAATAACATTAAGGAGAGTTGATCCTGATGTACCTAACTTCAATGATATTCATCCCGTTAATTGGGGCACTTGTTATCATGTTAATTGTCCCAAAAACTAAGGAAAGCCTTATTAAAAATCTGGCAATTGTCTTTACCCTTCCCTCCCTGATTATCTCTCTTTTCTTGTGGATGGGATACAATGACTCCGGCCAATATATGGCCAACGTTACCGAAAAGTATCTGTGGATCGAATCCATTGGGGTGCATTACCACATGGGGGTTGATGGCTTGAGCATCCCCCTGATTGTGTTGACTACCATCTTGAGCACACTCTGCGTCTGGTATTCTTCCAGAGTTATTCATAAACGGGTCAAAGAATTTTTTGCGCTGTTTCTGGTGTTGGAAATGGGAATGCTGGGCGTGTTTGTCTCGCTCGATTTGATACTCTTCTACTTCTTCTGGGAAATTGGCCTGGTGCCGATGTTCCTGCTGATTGGCATCTGGGGACAGGCCAAAGACCGGCCCCAATATTCCGCCATCAAATTCTTTATCTACACCCTGGTTGGCTCCGTAGCCATGCTGCTGGCCTTTATTGGCATTTATCTGGCTACCGGCAGTTGGGACATCACCGAAATCCCCGGCAAGGCTCCACTGGCCGGCAGCCTGCCGCTGGCAACCGCGGCTTTTTGGGCCATTTTTGTGGCCTTTGCTATTAAAGTCCCGCTGTGGCCCTTTCACACCTGGTTGCCCGATGCGCATACCGCCGCCCCGACCGCCGGGTCGGTTATTCTGGCCGGAGTGCTGTTGAAGCTGGGCGGCTATGGTATGGTGCGGGTGCTCATTCCCTTCTTCCCGCAGGTGTTCCAGAATATGGCCTACATTGTTGCCGCCCTGGGCATCATCAGCATGATTTACGGCGCGCTGGTCAGCTTGGCCCAATGGGACCTGAAACGGCTGATTGCCTACTCTTCGGTCAGCCATATGGGCTACTTTATTTTAGGGCTGGCCGCGGCAGTGGCTTTTGCACCGGAGGCTTCAGCAGAGGTGTTTAACAGCCGGGCCATCGCTCTGAACGGGGCGGTGATGCAAATGGTTACCCACGGGATCATCACCGGCGCCCTCTTCTTTTTGGTAGGGGTTATTTACGAGCGCACCCACACCCGCGACCTGAAAGCCTTTGGCGGCCTCTCTGCCAAACTGCCGGTCTACTACCTGGTGATGATGGTCACGGCTTTTGCCTCGCTGGGGCTGCCGGGGCTGGCCGGTTTCATCAGCGAGCTACTGGTGTTCCGGGGCGCGTTCCACCTGATGCCGACCTTTGCCATTGTGGGCGTCATCGCCATTGTGTTGACCGCGGCCTACATTCTGTACAAAATCATCCAGTTTGTTTTCCTGGGCGAATTCAGCGAAGAGAAGTGGAACAAAATTTACGATGTCAAACATTGGTCCTTCAATATGGATTTGGCCCCCTTTGAACTGGTCACGCTGGTGCCGCTGGTGATAGGCATGGTGGCCATTGGCATTGCCCCTTCGTTCCTGATTAATACCATTAACGCCACAAGCGTCATCATTCTGGATGCATGGCGCTAAGTTACCCTACGATTTCGTAGGAGGTTTATTTTGAGCAATCTATTTCTGCTTTCACCCGAAATTATCATCACCGTTGTGGCCTTTGCCATCATCACCCTGGATATTACATGGAAGGACGATGATAAGAGTACCCGGATTTTGCCGTGGGTGGCGTTTTTTGGCGGCGTGGCTGCCTTTCTCACGCTGCTGTATATTTGGCTTATTTCCACCGAAACTGTCGTCGCCACCGACTTTAATCAACAAGTGCCAATGCTGTCCGTCGACCGCACGGCCTTGTTTTTCAAAATGTTGGCGGTACTCACGATTATTTTGGTCGGTTTGAGTGCAGGTGAATACATTAAAAAGCATACCCCGTTTCGAGGTGAATTTTACGCCCTGACCATGCTGGCCGGCTTAAGCTTGATGCTGCTGGCCGGTTCCACCAACCTGATTATCATTTACCTCTCCTTCGAATTCCTCTCGATTTCCAGCTACATTTTAACCGGCTACCTGCGCCGCGACCTGCGCTCGACGGAGGCCTCGCTAAAATATTTCCTGTACGGCGCGCTGGCCTCCGGGGTGATGCTGTACGGCTTCTCGCTGTTGTACGGCGTGACCGGCAGCGTCGATTTGGCGACCATTGCCGTCAATTTGGGTGAGTCTCAGGTAGCGGTGGTCATCGCCGCCCTACTGCTGATGCTGGTTGGCTTTGGCTTTAAGATTGCGCTGGTACCGTTCCACCAATGGTCGCCGGATGCCTACGAAGGCGCGCCGACACCCATTACCGCCTTCCTGTCGGTGGGGCCAAAAGTGGCCGGCTTTGCCGTGTTCATCCGGGTAATGGTGGTGGCCTTGCCGGCTTATGAGGTTAGCTGGACACCGTTACTGTCCTTTGTGGCCATTTTAACCATGACGCTTGGAAACCTGGTGGCGCTGTGGCAAACCAATATGAAGCGAATGTTGGCTTACTCCAGCATTGCCCATGCCGGCTATATGCTGGTCGGGCTGGCCGCGTGGAGCGCCACCCCCAATTCCTCCGCCGATTTTCTGGGCGGGGTGGATGCCATCATGATTTTCCTGCTGGCCTATTTGTTTACCAACCTGGGGGTGTTTGCCGTTGCCATTATTCTGGAAAACCAGATGGGCACCTCCAACATTTCTGATTACGCCGGGTTGATTCGCCGCTCGCCCTACCTGAGCGTGGCCCTGCTCATCTTCTTCCTGTCGCTAATTGGCATTCCTCCCACCAGCGGATTTATCGGCAAGCTCTTTGTCTTTGGCGCCGCCATCGATCAGCGGTTGTACGTGCTGGCTGCTTTTGGAGTATTTAACAGCGTTATCTCTGTTTATTACTACTTTGGAGTGGTGCGGCAGATATTCTTTGAAAAAGGGGCGGACGAATCGCCTATTCAAACCGGGGCAGCCATGAACGCGGTCGTTACCGTAGGGCTGGTTATGACCCTGCTCATTGCCCTGTGGGGGCAGCCCTTCATCCAGTTTGCCAGCGAATCCGCGCAGGCGCTGGCTGCTAATTTCTAACGTTCAGCAAAAATTAAAAACACCAACCAAACCCGGCAGACTTTTGAAATCTGCCGGATTTTTTTATTATATACTGAAAACAGAAAGAGAACGGAACTTTTGAGATGTCATTCCCGCATGTTTT
>CAYWSS010000351.1:0-6635 GCA_964460505.1 uncultured Caldilineaceae bacterium
GTATCCTCTCCAAAAAGCAGGGGGAGCGAAGCCTGAGCTTGTCGAAGGCCGTTGGTTTCGACAAGCGTTCGACTGAGCTCACGCCGAAGTCTCAATTTGCGGCCAGGGAAAGCGTAGCCCCTGCACCTGCCCACGTACCTTTTTGGTTTAGGTTTGTCAGCGTCTTTAGCCTGTTTACAACTCGCGACGCTGCAATGGTTCACCTCTGTTAGCCCTATCGCTCCAACCCTGGTTCCCGACCGCCTCGGTGCCGGCAGTTGCCGCCGCCTCTCACGATTTGGCGGCCATCCTCTTGGATGAGGTTCTGTTGTCCCCGGAGCTTCACACCCTGCCGTTACCCGCGACGCATGTCCGGGTAGGGTACTGATGGCAGAACATCAGGTGGCATCCCGTTTGCACGGTTGCCGCAGCTACTTACGCGACTTCGTGCCGCACAAGTGGTGCCGATTGCGGGCAGGCGAAACCAACCTCAATGCCAAAGTGCCGTCACCAGCGCAACCAGTTTCAAAAAACGGAAGGGTAGTAATTTGGCTACAACGACTTGTTAGCCGGCATTTTGGATGCAGTATTTGCCGCAATTAATCTTGAGCAATTATCTCAACTGGGGTAATAACTTCCAACCCGGTCACACGGGAGAAATATTTTTCATTTGCCGTCAAAATAGGCATTGCTTGTCCAAGACAAGTTGCAGCTATAAAAACGTCTTGATCCCAATATCCTGATTTTGACTTATCAACTCAGCGTGTAGAGTTACTGCCCGTTTCGCTACGGTGTTGTCAAATGGTAATATTATCATCACGCTCAAAAGTGCCTGTTCCCCAATTTCTCTTTTTGCGCGGGCTACCCCAAAAAGCAATTCATAAACGGTGATTGCTGTTACACAACAATCGTACTCCTTCACCGTCTTTTCAACTGCTGAAGCGCCGGGTTCGCGTCCTTTTAGATAATTAATGAGCGTATTGGTGTCTAAACAGAGTTGGGAGTTTTCTATTCTTGCCACGCTTGATTGAGAAATTCTATCGCTGTATCAAATGCCTGGTCGTTTTCTAATGCTCCGCGTAGAGCCAAGAATTGATCTAATGGTGTAATCCGCAGCGTTTGTCCGTCAATCACGGTTTTTATCTCATCCCCTTCGTGTAAATTCAAAACTTTCATTAACCAAGCGGGGAGAGAAATCACATCTTCACTTGAACTCTGAACAATCACAGTCATAATTTACCTTCCGAACTTGTCATCCACTTTCAAATTACGCTTTTGATTATACTGAAAAATTTCGGCAAACAAAAGAAGCGTATCCTGGCTTACGTTAGACAATCAAGTAGAAATTTGGTTCAGTATTTTAGTGCGAAAAGTAATCAGACGGGGGAATTTCAAGTCTATTGAGGATTTGGTAGCCAAGGTTTTGGCTTTCATTGAATACTACAACCGTACGATGGCTAAACCTTTTAAATGGACTTACAAGGGCAAGGCCTTGACTGCTTAAACTATGGGCTTATTTACGCCTTTATGTACTAGCAATCGAGGCCGGCAAAAGGGTCGCCTATGTGCACCATTTTTTCATTTCTGACACGATTGCTATTTCTTTTGACCAGGAAGATTCTGTGTCTACTTGCCAAAAACAGCAGTCTGACCAGTTACCTGCTACCGGGAATTCCCGTACAATTAACCAGGATCATCAGGAAAAAGCGTTGTCGATTGAAAATGGTAGTATATAGTTTTGCACTCCACAAACTATCAAAAAAGTTACGCGTACAAGTTCAGTGAACTCGTCAGAATCACGCTGTGGCCGGTCTCCTGACCGCGCCCGCTTAGGTGGCTCGGTCGGAGACCGGCCACAGCGCCGAGTTCACTGAACTTGTACAGTTACGCTACGGCTGCTTCCGTTTCACCTGCGTAAACGTGCGCTTTTTCGGCAACGGGGACAAATATTTTCTGGCAGATTTGTTCTTTGATAACCTCAAAATCTTGCGGGAAGCGAACAAAATCCAGAAAATCTGTTTCGATGGTGAGGATGGGGCACAAAGTAAAATCTTCTATCCAGGCATTGTAAAGCTCGTTGAGCTGCTGAAGGTACAGCGGCGAAATGTCTTGTTCAAAATCGCGACCCCGGCGGTGAATACGTTCAATGAGCGTGGGTACGCTGGCTTTGAGGTAGACAATTACATTGGGGGGAGGAACAATCTTGATAAATTCTTCGTACAGGTCACGGTAAAGCTGGTAATCTCTATCTTTCATGTTGCGGCGTTGGTGCAGGTTGCGGGCAAATACTTCGGCATCTTCGTACACGCTGCGGTCTTGAATAACGTGATTGGGGTGGGCGGCTATCTCCCGGTGGTAGCGCAGCCGGCGAGACAAAAAGAAAAGTTGAGAGTGAAAACTCCACTGCTGCATATCTTTGTAAAAATCCGCCAGGTAGGGATTATCATCCACGGCTTCATAAAAGGCAGTCCAGCCCAGCTCATCAATTAACAATCGGGTCAGTGTACTTTTACCAACGCCCATATTTCCCGCAATAGCGATAGAGTATTTTTGTTTCATCTTCTCCTTTACCCTCCTCTGTAAATACCCCTCACCCCCCAACCCCCTCTCCCAATTTGGGAGAGGGGGAGTCGCGTCAGCGACGGGGGTGAGGGCAGTTTTCATTTCTGGTGGTGAACGCAGTTAATGATAACTCCTATGGCTAACAGAACTTAAACGTTTGACAACTGCCGAAGAATTAATATAAAAAACAAAACCGCTACGACTGAATTTCTGTAGCGGCTTAACTGCAAAACGGACGTTCCCCTGGAGTCGGAATGAGGAAGAAAAATTTCCCGGGAATTGGGGCAGGCCATTGAAAATGGTCAGTTTTATAGTTGGAAATGACAAATTGTTGAGGGTACATTTTGCAAACTCTTTCAGCTTACATTGTTTATGTTTCTGCTGATCGATGCCAATGGGTGCGTCCCAAAATCCGGGACGTATTGATGCCGGGTTGCATACAAAGTGGAGTCTACTAAAAACATTGTACCACTACATACGGGGTGTGCAAAATTTTAAACCACAAAATGTGGATTTTGTTCAAATTGCAAAGTTATACTGAACGGACTTGAATTAAGTGCAAAAAAAATGGGCTCAACGCAGAATTGAGGGGTAAATGCAATGGGTAGGTCGGGTTGAGGTACGAAACCCGACAATCTTGGGCTGATTGTGTTGGGTTTCATTCTTCAACCCAACCTACCCCTCGAATCTACGTTGAACCAAAAAATGGAACACAGAGCGCGCTTCTTGGTGTAACTCTGTGTTCCTTTTTTGGTTTCTGGGTAGGGGTTGCACTCATTTGATTTCCGATCAGTATATCAGGCCCGTAATTGCTGCCAGCCCGCCTTCAGCGCGGCAAACTGTTTATCGGTTAACCCCATATCACCGATATCAACGGCGTCATTAGCCCGGCCATGGAAATCGGTGCCGCCGGTTGCCAGTAGATTTAACTTGCGGGCTAATTGTTCAATGCGGCCAATCCAACTGCTGCGACTATTGCCGGCGCGATGCCCTTTGTTGTAGGGATAATATACCTCTACGCCTTCAACCCCTTCCAGTTTGGCATTTTGAACAGCGGTGATCGGGTCAATGCCGGAATCATAGGCTCCGGGGTGAGCAAAAACCGGCAGCCCGCCGGCTTCTTTTACCACGGTAATTGCCTGGCCCACGGTCAGGCTGAAGGGGCGTTTAACATGGGCCGGCCGGCCCGGGCTCAGGAGCCGGTTAAACACCTGGCCGATACTGTTGAATTTGTCGGGATGGCGTTCTATTAATTCTGCGGCAATGTGGGGGCGGCCCGGCACGCCGCTTACTCGCTTAAACACCGCCTCTACGGAAATATCAAAACCCAGCGATTGAACTTTTTTAATCTGTTCAATTTTTTGAGCAACCCGCCCTTGCCGCACTTTGTTGACAGTGTCAATCAAAGCTGGATTGCCGGTATCAATAAAATAACCCAGCAAATGGATACCCAAAAACTGCTTGTCCCGTTCAAAGCGGGTGCTGAATTCAATGCCGGGCACAATCTCCACGCCGAGCGCTTGCCCGGCTGTCTGCGCCTCGGCCAGACCATCAAGGGTGTCGTGATCGGCAATACCCAATATTTTGACATCGCGTTTGGCCGCCCGTTCAACCAGTTGGGTTGGGGTGTGTGTACCATCCGAAGCAGTAGTATGCGTGTGCAGATCAATTTGAAAATGGGCCATATTAATTAGCACTATGCAATTTGTTGATTGGCCTTGTTCCAATGCTCCGGCATTGGAACGAGGGGCGGGGAAAAATGGATGAATACCATCAGGAAATCTTCGTCACGTTTTCTGATTTTTGGCCGACCCGCCGCTCGGTGCCGGCCCGGATTCGGGCGTAATTGGGGCGTAAAGAAAAGACAATGAGGCCTAGATTTAGCACCGCGCCCAAAATATAGATATATGGAATATATCCAAGCGCGGCAAAGATGGTCAGAAAGATAACGCTGGTAATTGCCACAGTGGTCGATAAAATAGAGGCGTACCGGCTGATAACCAGCGCCACCAGGGCGCACGCGGCGGCCAGAATAGCCGATAAAAAATGTACGCCCCCAATTGTGCCAATGGCTGTTCCGGCGCCCACCCCTCCCCTGAATTTGAGGAAGATTGAATGGTTGTGCCCCAGCACGGCAGCCGGCATTGCCAGCGCCACAGTCAGCGGAGATATCCCCCCCATTAACATATGAATGACATAAATGGGGATGAAGCCTTTAAAAACATCACCCATTACGGTCAATCCGGCGGCGGGTGCCCCCGCCGCGCGCAGTACATTGGTGCCGCCAATCCGTCCGCTGCCGGAGGCGGTCACGTCAATGCCATAGGCGCGAGCCACCAGATATCCTACCGGAATTGATCCAAAAAGATAAGCCACAAGAATAGCAACAATTGAGACAATAATGCTCACAATTCACTCCATTACAGCGTCGATGGCGGATGCGTCCCAAAATTTGGGAAAGCATAAGGGGGTGTGGGGGCAATCCCCCGAATCTCCCCCTGTCGAAGGTGCCCCGAATTCCTGAAATCCGGGAAGCATCCTTGATGGTCTGAGTATATCAAAAAGCAAAGAGGAGTCAAAATGGCCGCTTTCGGCCACCCCGGTGCTTAATCGATGGCGGCGCGGAAGGCGTGGTACCGTTCCTGAAGTGGAGCGTTGGGCTTGGGGCCAAAGATGTGCCCCTGCCCCGGATTGGGCCAATATTCCGGCCGCCCGGCGGCCAGCCAGGCTATGCCGCGCGCGGTGGATTTTGTTTTTACCGGGCGATACACCGGGCGTTGGGTAAGGTCTGCCAATCGCTGGCACAATCCATTCAGTTGAGACAGATTGCCGCTTACCATCAGTCGATTTACGGTTAATCCGGCATCAAGCATGGCTTCAAGATTGGCTTGAATCATAAACAGAATACTCTCGGCCACGGCCACCGCTTTTTGGGCCGAGGGACATTCTCTTCCCAACAACACCGGCGATGGTTCGCTTTTCCACCACGGCGACCCCAATCCGCCAATGGTGTTAAGAAAAACCGGGGGGGAAATATCGTGCCTTAACCAACCTTCAAGTTTACCGGTAATGCCCGGAATGTGCCACCGGTTAGCGGCCCACGTAATCGCCGCCCCCGCTCCGTTAACGGTGCCCTCAACAAGATACTCTGCCTCTTTTTTGCCGCTGCTGGCCAACCCTCCCAGCAAGGCCGGATGGGGAATGTGCCTGTTACCCGTGAGCATCAAAATAAAAGCGCCGGTACCGATATTTACCACTGCCGTCCCCTCCGGGGGACGCTTAAGGCTATAAATAGCCGAATTCTGATCTCCGTTGACGGCGGTCAGGGGAATATCCGCTGCGTTCAACCGGCCGTACTCGTAACCTACGGGGCAACACTGCGGGAGACGATTGTGTGGCACATTAAAAAGGTTCAGCAGCCAGGGATCCCAATCACGGCTGGTTAAATTCCATAATTGGGTGCGGGAGGCGTTTACGTGGTCAACCAGAAACGGCTTGCCTTTTATCAGGTGGGAGACGAGGTAGGCCGCCAGCGGGCCAAACGCCAGGTACCCCTCTTTATGCGCAGTGGCTATTGCCGGTACGTTGTCCAGCAGCCAGCGCAACTTACCCGCACCGTAGTGGGGCGATAGCCGCAACCCGGTTAGCTCTTTTACAACTACGGCCTGATCGTTGAAGCGGCGTAACCACTCGGCCGCCCGTCGATCCTGCCAACTGAGCAGCGGGGCCAGCGGCCGGCCGGACCGTTTGTCCCAGGCTACCACGCTGGAGCGTTGCGTGGCCAGTCCGGCGCGAGCCACGCCCAATTTCCTGACAATGGGGTCTGCCAGAACTTCAGAAATAACCTGATCCACCGATGCGGCAACCTCTGCGGCATCCTGTTCAACTTTGTGTGTGCCACGCCCCCGCAGTTCAACTTCACATTCAGATGAAACTCGGACCCGGCCATCGGGATCAAAAACCAGGACACTGGTCTTGTGCGCGCGCTGGTTAATTACTAAGGTTAGCGGGTTTGTCACAATTATTATTCCGGTTATTGGTACAGGTTCAGTAAACCCGGTGCTGTGGCCGGTCTCCGACCGAGCCACCTAAGC
>CAYWSS010000352.1:0-6628 GCA_964460505.1 uncultured Caldilineaceae bacterium
CAAAGGGGCATTTTGTTAATAATTTACTATTCACTACTAAGAATTCACAATTTCATTCAGGAGTTAAGCAGAATTTGAGCCATTGTTTCCAGGTTACTCTAATTATAAGCTTGATGCGTAGGGGGGGTGAGGGGTATTTACGAGGAGCACGATGGGAGCACGATGTTAGATAGAATCAAAAATACATATCATGAATTTCCCTTAAAATTTTGGGTGTTGGTTGGTTCTGCATTTATCGACCGGATTGGCTCCACCGTACTCATTCCATTTTTTGCCCTGTACATTACCCAAAAATTTAATGTCGGGATGACTCAGGCCGGGGCGTTGCTGGGCGTGTTTGCAATATCAGGCTTTTTTGGCAGCATGTTTGGCGGCGCGCTCACCGACAAATTTGGCCGGCGGAAAATGGTTATCTTTGGCCTGGTTTCCAGCGCCCTCACCAGCGTGTCGCTGGGGCTGGTCGACCAATTGTATCTGTTTTATATTTTGGCGTTTGTGGCCGGGCTGTTTTCAAACATTGCTGCCCCGGCCCGGCAGGCAATGGTGGCGGATATGCTGCCCGAAGAGAAACGCGCCGAGGGTTACGGCACGCTGCGGGTGGTCGGCAACCTGGCCTGGATTATGGGGCCTATGATTGGCGGATTATTGGCTGCCACATCCTATCTGCTGTTATTTGTCTCTGATGCCGTCACCAGTTTGATTACCGCTGCCATTGTTTACAAACTTATCCCCGAAACAAAACCGCTCGCATCGGCAGAGCACGCCCAACAATCATTCCTTAAAACAATGATTGGATACCGGGTGGTGATGCAGGACAAAATGTACATGGCATTTCTGTTCATCGCCACGTTGATGACTCTGGTTTACCTGCAAATGTACAACACCCTGTCGGTTTATTTGCGCGATGTGCATGGCGTACCGGCGCAGGGTTTTGGGTTTTTGTTAAGTCTGGATGCCGCCGTCGTTGTCCTGTTCCAGTTCTGGGTTACCCGCCGAATTAAAGAATTTGCGCCGCTGGTGATGATGGCCGTTGGCTCGGCCCTATATATGGTTGGGTTTACCATGTACGGCTTTGTGACAACTTATTTTATGTTTGTGGTGGCCATCATCATTATTACTATTGGAGAAATGATCGTTATCCCCGTAGGGCAGGCCATGGTCGCCCGCTTTGCTCCGGATGATATGCGGGGGCGATACATGGCCTTTTACAGCCTGAGCTGGACTCTGCCGGCCTCGGTTGGGCCGCTGGCCGCCGGTCTGATTATGGATAATTACGACCCCAACTGGGTGTGGTATGCGTCGGGTATTATTCTGGCCATTACCGTGGTGGGCTACTATGCGCTGCACCTGAAAATGAAATCCCACAAGGTTTTACAGTCTGGCAAAGAGCAGAAAGCACCCGCCGCGCCCTAGCAGTCTGTCGGAGAAGTCGATTCGTCCAGACCTTGCGGGTTTTTAAAAGCGTTTTTGCCAATAATCAGCTTGATAACGAGGGTAACTTTGGACATAAAGACCCTATGAGAGTAACCATTCAGCCCCCCTGTCATTCCCGCACGTATTAAGCGGGAATCCACAGACTGCACCCATAGATTCCCGCTAAAAGCATGCGGGAATGACATAATTCTGGTAGGGGGGTGAACGGTTACCTATGAGAAACCCGCGAGGTCTTTCTCCGGCAAGCTGCCGGAAAATTACTTTACCCCATCGCTACTCCATCTAATAAACAGAGCCTGATATTGTCATCAGGCTCTGTTTGGGTTTTAACACGTCACGTTTTATAATTACCCTTAATTTCATCACTCCTGCCTGTGCCCGGCTGCGGTTCGCAATTTGGCGCAAAATGCTGAAAGGCATAATTTATGAGTAGCCAAAAAGATACTATTCTGATTGTTGATGATGATCCAACAAATCTGGAGATTCTGTTTGTTTATTTGCGTAATACAAATTTCACTGTACTGGTTGCAGAAGATGGACAGAGCGCCGTGGAACGGGCAGCTATCACCCTGCCCGATATCATCTTGCTGGACGTGATGATGCCCGAAATGGATGGCTTTGAAACTTGCTGCCGCCTAAAAGCAAATGAGGCAACCAGGAATATTCCCGTCATTTTTATGACCGCCCTGTCTGATACCAGAGATGAGGTGCAGGGATTTGAAATTGGCGCCGTCGATTACATTACCAAACCTATTTGTATCGAAACCGTTGTCGTCCGCATTAATACTCACCTCACCATTCGTAAATTGCAAAAAGCTCTGGAAAAGAAAAACGCACAACTGCAATCAGCGCTTGATAATATCAAAACCCTCAGCGGATTAATTCCTATCTGCGCCCACTGCAAAAAAATAAGGGGCGATGAAGGCTACTGGCAGCAGGTTGAAGTATTCATCAGCCAACATTCCGAAGCCGATTTTAGTCACGGCATTTGCCCCGATTGCAAGCATGAGCTTTATCCGGATTTCTACAAAAAAGCGGGTTAGCCGTTGGGCATCCACGCTAATTTTTCCACCAAAGGTTACAGTTCAGGCATTCTTAAAGCGAGCCTGTTTTTGGCCGGGATTAAGGCGATACTTGTAAATCCTGAAGCCGGTTCTATAATTGATTTTACACCTGCCTCCGTTCTCGTTTCTAATTGAGCAATTTTTCCAAATTGTATCCTGATCTTCGGTATTATACTGATCGGAAATCAAATGAGTGCAAACCCTATCCGGAAACCAAAATTAAAAAATGGAACACAGAGTTACACGAAGGAGCGCAGCCGCGAAGCGCACAGAGGTTTTTGATTTTTATCTTTCTCTGTGCTCCTCTGTGCCTTCTTCGCGCTCTCTGCGTTCCATTTTTTTGCACTTAATTCAAGTCCGATCAATATAAAAGGAACAACCGTAATGGATGAGCTTTTCCTGAAAAATCTACTGAACATCAGCCTCCAGATGGCTCAAACACGGTCACTGGGGCCACTGTTGGAATATGCCATGCAGTCGGCCCTAAAATTGGTAGGGGCCACATACGGGTATCTTATCCTGCTTAACGCGGATGGCTCCCTGGATTTTCGGGTCAATATGGATAAAGAAGGGCAGCCCATCGACAATCCCGAGACCCAGGTAAGCCGCACAATTCTGGACAAAGTCATCAAAGAAAAGAAGCCCCGGGTCATTCTGGATGCCTTGGGTGATCACTCGTTTGGCACCGCCGACAGCGTTATTGCCCTCAAGTTACGTTCCGTAATGTGCGTACCGTTAACCACCTATCGCCAGGTTCTTGGCGTAATTTATGTGGAAAATCGGGCCGGCGCGCATATTTTTAAAGATGAAGATGTGGAGCCGCTCACCTATTTTGCCTCCCAGGCCGCCGTTTTTATAGAAAACGCCATACTCAACCAAGACCTGGAATCGCAGGTGAAAGCCCGTACGGCAGAATTGCAGAAAAATCAGGCCAACTTAAAATCGCTCATCGAAAACACCCGGGATGATATTTGGTCAATCGACAGGGATTTTCAGGTGATTACCGTCAACACCAATTTCATTCGCAACTTCGAGCGGTACGGGTTCGAATTTACGCCGGGCATGCAGCTTTCAAAAGTTTTGCTTGACGATGAATCCCGACAGAAATGGATAGATCGCTATGCGCAGGTGTTTAAAGGCGAAAATGTGACCGCTGAAGATGTTTTTGAACAGGATGGGCAAGTGCGGTACTGCGATATTTCCCTGTCGCCCATCATCGAAAAAAATGGCTCGATTACCGGAGCAACTGCCTTTAGCCGGGATATTACCAAGCGTAAGCAGGCGGAAGAGGCCATGCAAACCCTCAACCGGCGGCTGCAAGCCGAACTGGCCCTGGCTCAAAAAATTCAGCAAGGCCTGCTCCCCCCATCTCGCCCCGATTGGCCGCATCTGGATGTTGTCTGTTACAGTGTACCGGCCCGTGAAGTTGGCGGTGACCTGTACGCCTACTACGCCTTTAAAACGCCTATTGAGGGCCTGCCGGCGCAGCCCCTCAATCCAGCCGGCAGCTATGCCATTGCCATTGGCGATGTAACGGGCAAGGGTATGCCTGCGGCGCTGTTGATGGGCGTCAGCCTGGCGTTGTTTCAATCGGTCATCAGGCAAGAGCTTGCTCCCGATGAACTATTGACTTACCTGGACAGGGCCTTGGTGCCTTACACCCAAGCCACCAACCAGAATTGCGCCATGGTTTCCGTGGAGATTACCACCCCCAATCAAAGCAATAAAGGATGTGTGCGCATTGCTAATGCCGGCTGCATCCCCCCCTATATCAAACGGAAAAGTGGCGAGATAGAAAACCCCGAAATTGGCAGCTTTGCGCTGGGGCAAGGCCTGGGTGCAACCAGTGGCTACCGGGAAATCACGCTGGATTTGGATCGGAAAGATATGATTATCATGACCACCGACGGCGTAATTGAGGCCAATAATGCCCACAACAAAATGTTTGGCTTCGACCGGTTGGAAGCGGCCATCGCTGCCGGCCCACAAACCAGCGCCGAAGCCATGCTCAACCACCTGAAAGCCCAAATTTCCTCGTTTGTTGACCAAACCGAACCCCACGATGATTTAACCATTATTGTGGCGCAGGTGTAGCCCCATTCAAGTGGCTGCCTGAAAATTGGTAAAAGCCGGACTTAATCTTGCCACACGGCTATTTTCCATCTGATAACTTGCCGCCGGACACCTTTTAAGGGTAACTATTCACTCCCTACCCCCCGCTTTGCGCCCCCCGTCCACGGGGGGGTAGTTTTGAGCAACCCCCCTCGCGAGGACGACCACACTCCCTAATGGTTGAAGTTGGAGGGGGGTGAACGGTTACGACGTTTGAAATGATATGACAGGAATCTGCTTTCCTGTCGTCATTACATCAGTCAACCTGACTTTTCCCCTTTTGAAAATTTAAAATGAGAACTGCTGCGGGTACGGGTGTCAGATTGACGACAGTACCCGTTCATGATAGAATTTTTTCGGCGATCAACGCTAATTTGAGATGCCCTTCCACATTAGAAGCTGCGGCCCCTCGACAATCTTGTCACTTCTTTTCAAGCCATTGCCCCCCAGCCGGCAAAATTTGCAACATTCAGGAAAAGGAAAAGCCGATGTCATCCATAAAAAATAGTGATTTGATAATTACACCGGCCACCTGGAATGTGCAAAAACTCAAGCTGAACAAAACAGCCACCGGGCTTTTGGATATTGTTGGCTGGTATGGCTCGATTCACCTCGCCACCATGTGGCGAAAGGATCCCCAGTTTCTGCTTCCGTTTGAAAAAATGCGCATCAAAGGCTTTAATCCGCAGGTTACAAGCTGGGAGCCGGACTACGCCACCATTGAGGCAGAGGTTATGGCTATGGCTTCTGTGGTTGTTATCCGGCTGGAAAATAACGAACTGCTCAACGGCAGTTTAGGCTCCATTGCCGAAATTGGGTTGGCGCTTACCTCTGCGGCGCTGCGAGGGCAAATTATAGTTGTTTCTATTGAAGATGGGCTGCTCACCAGCCTGAACGAACCCGGCTCCATTGCCCAATATATGATGCTGGAAATATTTCTGGAACAGTGGGAAAATTCGCCGGAGTTGGCCGGCCTGTTACACATTCACCGGGGCGACAATCTGCACCAACTGGCCCAAATTGCGTGCGATGCGGCGCATCAGCAAATTACCAATTGCCAAAAATCAGTCAATTTTGAAGATTTTTTAACCAAAAAAACCCGGCGAACCCACAACTTTCCGATGCGCGTTTTGCTGGGAGGGTCGGGTGGCCCGTATGCCAAGGCGCATGAAGGGATATTTCGTCGCAAAAAAAAGGCCATCCTGGCCCCGTATTTATCCCGGGGGCACGCCATAAAAGTGTTGTCAGAAGGGGCAATTGCCGATGCCTGGAACATTCCCTACGGCAGTGTAGACATTTTGGGGGTAGCCCTGTCTACCCGAACCCTGCTTTCAATTGAGGGAGAGTACAAACGGGAATCTGATGTGTTGCTTTTGCCCATTATGGCCGAAGCCGCCTCAAAAGCCGCCGCGACGGAAATTGGGCTGCTGCTGCTTAACGCGCTCACCACCGGACAGTGGCTAAAAATTTATCTGGAGCCATTCGACGCCGTTGATTATATTTGCCACCAGCTTGACGAGGTTGATATTGCCCGGTGTGTTACGGAGAAACAAAAGCGGCAGGCGCTTCAGGAAGCCGGAGTTGGCGATATTATTTTGGCCTCAGCCGTCCGCGATGAGGTTGAAGAAACATTCAACCTGTTCCGGGGGTTGATGCAGGGCGCTCCCCCTTCGTTTGGACAGGTCAAAAAATCACTGCTGGGTAAAACCAAAACCTTCCGTGCCGCCGACAACATCCGGCGCGTTCGGGCCCTGGTGCAGGCCCACCTGGAACGGCTGTCTTCTGACCAACGTTTCCCCGGCTTATTTTCCTATTCCACCAAAATTGAGACATAATGCTTGACGATAAAATCCTCCACTATGAAAAAATCCAATAGAGTGCGCCCCAAGAAATGGAAAAGCACAGGGGGGAACGGGGGGGAACCCCCCCCAAGCCCCCCCGCACTTCCCCCTACCCGTTAAAATCGGGGCCACCCCCCCCCAAACACGTGGGAGATGGAGGGCGGCGGGGGCGTTTGC
>CAYWSS010000353.1:0-6612 GCA_964460505.1 uncultured Caldilineaceae bacterium
TTCCTTTGCGCGCTCGCAGCGTGTGATTTGACGTTGCGTAGTGTTGGCGGGGGGGGCTGCAAACCGGCGGGCCGTGGCCCAACGGCTGGAGATGGGCCGGGCCGGGCCTCATATCCCTTTGCCTGATTTTGGCTTTTGCCCTGGGGTGGCTGGTACGGCATAAAACACAGCCCCCCCCTCCACCCCACGAAACCGTTGATGAACTGGAAAAACGGGTGATCGAGCGCACCGTTCAACTGGTAACAGCCAACAACAAACTGCAACAGGAAATAAAAGGGCATACTCAAACAGAGCTGGCTCTTAGCCAAAACGAACAAAAATACCGCATCCTCTTTGAAGCCTCTAACGACGCCATTTTTCTGGAAACCGTAGAGGGCAGAATTCTTGATTGCAACGCTGCGGCTTGCGAACTTTACGGGTATACCAAACCAGAATTAACCGCCCTGACCGTAGCAGACCTGTTTCCCGAAGAAACGGTGCTGCCTCCGCTGGATATTGACGCGGCAAAAGCGATGGGGGGGCGCTTGTTTGTTGAATCGGTGGGCGTAAAAAAAGAGGGGCTGGCCTTTCCCATTGAAATGAACAGCCGGCTCATGATGGTTGGAGACAAAATAAGACTCCTCGTTTACATTCGTGACATTACCCGGCGTAAAAAAACAGAGCGCGCGCTCAGGCTGCTTAACGACGAACTGGTGGCGCTCAATGCCATTGCCACCGCCATTAATAAATCATACGAACTGGACTATATTATAGAAACCACCCTGGAAACCGTTTTAAAGGTGGTAAATATTGAAGCAAGCTGGATTCAACTGCTTACAGATGATACAACGCTGTCGCTGATTGCCAGCCGTGGTTTTTCTGTTGATATGGCGCAAGCGCTTAAAACCACCCGTGTGGGGCAGGGGGTTACCGGCCAGGTAGCGCAGTTGGGGCAGCCTGTTCTCATTTCTGACGCGGCAGAAAAGCCGGGTTTATTATCACCCCGTGAAACAGCAGACGGCGTTCGCATGGTAACGGGCGTTCCCATAAAATCCAAAGACACTGTTTTGGGGGTGTTAGGTGTGTTCAGTAAAAGACCCATTACCCTGAACAGAGAAGAAGTACAGCTACTTACGGCCATAGGCCAGCAAATTGGGGTAGCCATTGAAAACATTCAATTAGCAGAAAAAGCGTCTCAGGTAAAGCTGCTGGAAGAATCTGACCGCTTGCGGGCAGAGCTGATTGCCAATGTATCGCACGAACTACGAACGCCGCTGGGCCTGATAAAAATATTTTGCACCACCCTGCAAAGAGAAGATGTAGATTTTGACCCCGAAACCCAAAAGGAGTTTTTGCAGGATATTGAGGCTGAAACAGAACGCCTGGAAAAACTGGTAAACAATCTGCTTAATTTGTCTCGAATTCAGGAAGGGCAACTGCGGTTGGATAAGCAGCCCGCAGATGTTGGGGCGCTTGTTCAGAACTCCGTAAAAGATATGTCCGCCCATTTTTCTGAGCACCAAATTGTTAAAAATCTGCCGGATGAACCGTTGGTCGCCGTCATCGATTCCCGGTATATTGAGCAAGTGCTGCGCAATCTGATAAGCAACGCCATTAAATATTCTCCACAGGGCGGGACAATTACAATTGATGGCTATGCGCAAGACAACCAACTTTGCATCCAGGTGCGGGATCAGGGCATAGGTATTGCGCCGTCCGATCTGGAGAAAGTTTTTGAGCGATTTTATCGGACAAAAAATGAGCATACCCAAAATATTGGCGGGGTGGGTTTGGGCCTGGCCGTCTGCAAGGGTATAGTAGAAGCTCATAATGGAAGAATTTGGGTTGAGAGTATTCCGGGAGAAGGCAGCGCGTTTAAATTTATCCTACCCCTTGATGACAACGCACGCACGGGTTAATTCAGGAGAGTTGTGGTGAGCAAAGGCAAAACTCGTATTTTGGTAGTAGACGACGAACCCAGGTATGTAAAAGCTATTCAGGTTAACCTGACAGCCAGTGGCTACGAGGTGCTGGTTGCCGGAGACGGGCAATCGGCGGTAGAAGTTGCCGCCACCGAAAACCCGGACCTTATTGTGCTTGATGTGATGATGCCCGGCATGTCCGGCTTTGAAGCGTGCCGCCAGATTCGCCAATTTTCTACAGTGCCCATTATTATGCTTACGGCTATGGCAGAAGAGGCAGACAAAGTAGAGGGGCTGGATGCCGGAGCCGACGATTATGTAACAAAACCGTTTGGAGCAAATGAAATGTTGGCCAGGGTTCGGGCTGCCCTGCGGCGGGGTTCGCTATCAGAACAATCGTCGCTCAAGCCGGCCTTTCAGGCTGGAGATATTTGCGTAAATTTTGCGCAGCAGCGTGTTTTTGTTCGGGGAGATGAGGTTAAACTTACCGCCACCGAATACCAGTTGCTCTGCGTGCTGGTTAACCACGTTGGTCAGGTGTTGGTTCCGGAACATTTATTAAAGGCTGTTTGGGGCAGTGGATACGAAGGAGAAACCCGCCTGATCTGGCAAGCCATTCATCGCCTGCGCCACAAGATTGAACACGACCCAAAAATCCCGGAGTACGTGCAAACCCGCCCCGGAATTGGATATATTTTTGTTACGCCTGATTAACTGCAAATAATATCGTCACTTTCACCCCCCCTCGTTCCAAGCTCCTGCGTTGGAACGCTTATACTCAATACGGCGCATCAGGTATACATTACCACGCGGGAGCGTGGCAACGAGGTGATTCAGGGGGGCGTCAGCAAAACAAGATTTTAGACCTACAGAATTATGTTGGAAGGTTCCTGGAAGGTTACGGAGGCAAAATTCAAGGTGAATGGAAGGTTATGTAAGTAGAATACGAGTATGTGAAAAAATTTTACAACTACCAAATATTTGTTTTTAGAGAGCAATTGATGATTGCATCATTTTTTGGAAAAAAGACACTCGTACTCAGCGACAATGCAGGGTTGGCCAGAGCCATAGCCTTAATATTAAACCAATGCGGCATAATAACCGAAACGGTAGTGCAACATTCAGCTGCCGCAAACCAAAAACAAATTAGCAGAGTTGATACTGATTTAATAATTGTTGCGTTGAGCAACCCATATAGCGAGCCGGCGCTGGCTTTGCGGCTATTACCTGCAAAGAAGCCGCACGCTAAACAGACTCCCATCCTGGTTATTTCAGACAAAACGCAGGTTGCGCATGCTGACACATCCATAAACCACCTTGATTTATCTTTTGAGTTTAACGAGCTGTGCAACAAAGTTATGAGAATTTTGACAGACACCAAGCCGGTTAAAGTCTCAAGGCAGCCGGTGACTATGTTAGATGGCAGAAGCTTCCGGTAGGCCTTGCCCACTGCCCACAGGCTTATGGGGGCAACCGGTGCATAAGTACAGTAATCATTGCCCCCGGGAAAACGCCTCCGTGACAGGAGGCAGGTTCTGGTAAAGCGCGTGTCTATCAATTGATTCCGGCAGCGTACCGACGGTTTTTAGCTTCAACTCAACAATTTCCCGGGCAAAGAGCAAACACTGCTGCAACGGGTGTCCATCCAGCATCGCCACCAAAAAGCCCGACCAAAAGGCATCACCGGCCCCGGTAGCATCGGCAACCTCAATTTGCCGGGCCGGAAGATGGCCCAGTACCTGCCCCTTCTCGGAAATCATCGAGCCATCTTGCCCCATAGTAAATACTACCACCTGAGGCCCTAATTTGTGATACATTTGAATATATTCTTCCGGCGCATAGCCCGGACCAAAAAAGCGGTATGAATCATCCAGCGAAGCTTTGGTGATGGTGGTGTACCGGTAAATTTCTTGAAGAACCTGCACGGCCTCTTGATGGTCGGGCCAGATAACAGGGCTGTAATTGGGATCAAATGAAACGATTTTTCCCTGCGCGTGGGCCAATTTAAATGCCTTAAACACGGCAGAGCGGCTGGGCTCTCGTGAAAGGGGCCAGGTAGATGTATGCACTATTTTGGCTGCAGAGACGGTCTGCGCCGGCATATCCTCAGGGGATAGTTGAAAATCACCACTGCGCAAGGGTTCAAAATCCGGGGTACCGCTGGTTCTGGAAACAAAAATGATGCTTGAATTAAACCGGTGATCCATAATCAAAAAATCGGTGTTGACCCCGTTGTATTGCAATTCGGCTTTGAGAAATTGTCCAAACGCCCCAATCCCGGTCTTTGAAATAACGGTCGCTTTCCCCCCCAATTTTGACACATTGACCGCAATATTGGCCGGCGAACCCCCCAAATGCCGCTTAAACGTACTCGCCTCGCGCAGGCTGTCCGTCCGTTCTATAGCGATAAAATCTACCAGGGTTTCACCAATGGTAAGAATATCAATATCTGGTATTTCTGTCATAGTCGCTCCCTATCAAAAAACGTTCCACATTGAATGTTACAACGTTTTAACGTTTATTAGTCGGGCCAAATCTGAAAGTGGGATTTCATTTTTTGCCGAGGGTTGGGTGAAACAGGCCGGAATGGGCAATTTGCCTGGCCGGGGCGGAGCAGCCAAAGCCTGTTCAATCTCCGCCAGATACCCCTCTGCGGTGCGATTCCAGGTGTAACGGCTGATCACCCGCTCTATGCCGGCCCGGTGGTAATAATTCCACGCCTCCCGCGAGGAGAATATCTCAATTAGCCCGCGAGCAATATCTTCGGGGTCAGCAGGGTCAACCAACACGCCATATTTAGTATCGGTGGCAGCATCAAACATGCTCTCGCTGGGGCCGCCGTTTTTGGTAACGACGGCGGGCAGGCCGCAGCTCATCGCCTCCAGCGGAGCCAGACCAAACGGTTCGTAGGTGGCGGTCAGGGCAAAGGCAGAATGTCTGGCAGCGGTTACCCGGTAAGCCGCGGCCAACTCGGCCTGGCTGTTAAGAGAAAATAAGGTGACACAATGCCACAGGTTATGCTCATCCAGCAGCGCAGCAATCTCATCCAGAATAGCCCGCTCTTCGCCTTTCAGTTGATCCCGCTGCCGGAGTGGATTATCCAGCCCCCGGATGGCAATGGCCAGAGTGGCCGCATCGCGCAATTCGGCGCTTTGCACAAACGCTTTCACCAATCCTACGTGATTTTTCTTTTGATCCAGCCGGCTGGAACAGACAGCCAGCGGTAAATTTCTGCGCTCCGGCGGCAAATCCCGGGCCAGGGCTGCCTCGATTCTGGCTTCTACTGTGGCATCGGCTTTGCCCGCCTCCGGTGCAAAACCCACCCGGTTTACGCCGGGGGGAACAACAGCAAAGCGGGCATGGTCAGCCCCGGAGGGATCAACCGCACCGTGATAGGCTTGATGGCCGTACTGCTCAAGCTGCTCCTGACGGGTGCTGGTAATAATCCGGGCGGCGTGGTTCATAGCCACCCGTTCGCCCATAAGGCGCTCCTTAAAGTTGAAACGTTGGTTGATTTCGGGCAGGGTTGCCGGGGTGGGGTGAAGTTTATCCAGTTTCTGCGCCCCCAGCGAGTGGCCGGTAAAGGTAAACGGCACGCCCGTTTTCTGCTTAAGGACAGCCCCCACCAATCCGCCGTCGCCGTAATGCGTGGTGAAAAAATCGGGCAGAGTGTCGCCATAAAATTGAATGATGCCGGCCACCCAATCCGTACCCAGGTAGGGCCACAGTTGTTCTTTGCCCAGAAATTTTTGCGGCCCGCAGGGAATGCGCACAATACGCACCTTGGGGTGGCCGGGATAGCTATCCAGCGGGGCGGCAAACGCCGGCCACCGGTCATCAACAATCTGCCGGGTAATAATATCAACATGGTGCCCTTGAGCGGCCATGGCCAGCGCCACTTCTTTTACATAAACCAACTGCCCGCCAAAATCGGGGTGTTCAGTCCAGTAGCTGTCGTTGGGGTCAAAATTTCCCTGGGGATTAAGAAAGCTAATCAGCATTGGAGTTCCTTTCCAAAAATTCACAGATGTGGGCTGCTACATCGCGGGGGTTGCCCTGGCACAGATAGAGGCCAAGATGTTCGTAGCCGCCCAGTTCCTGAGTGTAGGGTAAAAATTCAAAATAGAGGCCGGCACCGGGGCCGCTATGCGCGGTAACATTGTAGGCGGTTTCCCGGCCAATTTCCGGCATAATCCAAAGAATGGCTCGGATGGCATCATACCACCCATCACCTACTGCGGCAATTTCAGCCGCAGTCAACTGGTGCAGATACCGTTTGCGCACGTCTTTCAGCAACAACATCATATCAAACGGGCGGCGCATAAAATAGGGCACCAGCAACAGCGCCGGCCCGTAATCGCGCAGCAGAAACTCTGCCGGGTTTTCTCGCTGCAAATAGATAGAGAAGTTCTCGCCTCTGACCTGTTCAAAGCGCAGATTATCCCAAAATCGGCGGGGCATGACGTTGCTCAAACCAATTTGTTGATGCCCATGCACCAGTGATCCCCCCACCAGCCGGCCATAATTCTTAAATATGGATACAAAGCCGTACCGATCCGCCTCATCGCCCCACAGCGAGTTTGAGGGCATTTTCCCTGCCCCGCCGGACAGCAACGTTTTTTCCAACGCCGCCAGCCGGCTCATCACAATAACCCGATCTGCTTGAGGCACGGTGCGCCAATCTTTGTCGTGCAGAGAAGATGTCCCCACC
>CAYWSS010000354.1:0-6606 GCA_964460505.1 uncultured Caldilineaceae bacterium
GCATGCGGGAATGACATCTCAAAAGTTCCGTTCTCATTCTGTTTTCAGTATAGTTGTTGAAACTGTTTGCACCGAAGCTGTGCCAGATTGGCCTGACTTTCCAAAGCTTGCGAGATTGTTTCCTTTACCTCAGAGTTCGGATACTCTGATTCGGTGGCGATTGTGAACATTGGTTTGCTCCAATATCTTGCATTACGGATACAGAGAAATTAGGCTCTACAGGATTTCGCAAGATCAAAGTAAAGAATTTGCCACAGATTGCACGAATTAACACGAAAAATAAAAAATTAATGTAATTCGTGGCAGATAATGCGCTTTTTATAGAGCGATCCTGCAAACTACCGGAGAGCCAGAAATTATAGCATTTTTAACAGTGTGTGTGCAACCTGTTTGTAACGAAGAAGATTCCATTTTGGCTACCCTGCCAAATTTCTATCCATCTCCATCGCGGTGAGGCAGTAGATTAGCGCGGCATCAACTAAACTACTGACCTCAACGTACTCATTGATGGCGTGGGCATTGGCTCCGGTTGGGCCAAAACCGCACACAATCGGGATGCTGTGTTTAATAAATAAATAGCCCTCGTTGGCCGGGCCGCAAACTGTTTTTGCGGGTAAAAATCCGGTTATCGTCCGCGCGGCATATTGGATAATATCAAACAGGGGCGCAGAGGTATCGGAAATAGCGGGGGGCAAACACGTTAACAATTCAAGATCAAAGGCAATGCCGGGGCGATGGTTGCCCACTGTGGCGATGGCCTGTTTGATGGCCTCCTCCGCCTGTAGCCGGTCAAATTCCGGGATGGTGCGGACATCAACCAGCGTTTCACACCGGTCGGGGACAATGTTGATATTAACGCCACCATTGATGACCGTGCCGGCATTGATCACCGCCCGAAAGCGGTCAAAATATTCAGTTTGCGAAACGGGTAATTCAAGTTGTTCAAGGCGCAGGAGGGCCTCGGCCATGGCGGTAACGGCACTCTGCCCCGGCGAGGGCTGGTTGAGCTGGCCGGAAATGCCGGTGTGCGCCGCAAGCCCGTGAGCAATCAGCTTGAAACGCGTGACACCGCGATGCCCCAGCGGGATTTCTTCCCGGCCGGGGTATACGTAAATTGCGCCTTTGGCGTTGAGCAGGTGCTGCCGGCGCAGATATTTAACGCCCAGCGTACCGGTCGCGCCGCTTTCTTCATCCGGCACCCCGATGAATTGGACTTGCCCGTGGGGCAGCGCTTCTTTAATGGAAGACAGCGCCGCCAGCGCGTAGAGCGCAGCGGCTATGCCGCCCTTGTTGTCAATGGCGCCCCGGCCAAAAAGTTTGCCGTCAATCTGGCGCCCGCTGAAGGGGGGATGGCTCCACCGGTCAGGATTACCGGCCGGCACGGTATCGAGATGACCAACCAGCAGTAAGCCGGTGGAGCCGGTTTCGGCAGTGCCGGCAATCACATTGGGGCGCTGCGGGTTATCGCCCGCCAATTGCACGTGCGGCAGCCCCAGCCGGCGGGCCTCGGCGGCAATCAGTTCTGCCACCGCCCGTTCATCGTGAAGCCCGTTCACCGATGGCGTCTGCACCAACCGGGCGCAAAAATCGACGATTTTAGATGATTTGCCGGCAAGATAACTTTTGACCTGTTTTTGGATGGTGTTCATAGCCTAGAATTCAGGAATCTTTTGCTTGGCAATTTACGTACTGCGTATTTCGTATTACGTAACAAAGTGCGCAATACGGAATAGAAATTTACACAGGATATCCAATGACCATTCTTGATGACATTGTAAAATACAAACGAAATGAAGAACTACCCAAACAGATGCAACTTCGGGATGCGGCCATGGTGCGAGCCGAGGCAAAACTGGCCCCCGCCCCCAAAGACTTTGTGGCCGCGCTGCGAGCAAAAAAGCAGGTAGCCCTGATTGCGGAAGCAAAAAAAGCGTCGCCCAGCAAAGGGCTGCTTCGCCGCAATTTTAATCCGCAGGTGTTGGGATTAACATATGCCAAAAACGGGGCGGCGGCCATTTCGGTGGTAACCGATGCCAGATACTTTCAGGGCAAACTGGAATATCTGACCCGGATTAGAGACCATTTACAGAATGAGATGGGCCGTAACCGGCCGCCGCTTCTGCGAAAAGATTTCATTTTTCATCCGTTTCAGGTTTACGAAGCCAGAGCCGCCGGCGCCGATGCCCTGCTGCTGATTGCCGCCGTGCTGAAGGATGACGAACTGGCCGGCCTGTTGGCGCTGACCCGCAAATTGAGGATGACCGCCTTGATTGAAGTTAACAACCGTGCGGAATTGGAGCGGGTGTTGCCGCTGAATCCCAGATTGATTGGGGTGAATAACCGCGACCTGCGCGATTTTTCGGTCGATTTGAATACCTGCATCAACCTGCGCCAACACGTTTCTGCCGGCATCTGCTTTGTGGCCGAAAGCGGTATTCGCACCGCCGCCGATGTGATCCGTTTGCAGAAAGAAGGGGTGGATGCCATTCTGGTGGGAGAAGCGCTGGTCAAGTCGAAAGATGTGGCCGGAAAAGTGCGCGAATTAGCGTTGTAACGCTACAACGTTTGAATATCGGAGACAATTGCGGCGTTAACCGTAACATTTTCCAGGTAGCTCTGCTTGATTTCGGGGGTGTTGATTTGCCCGGCTTTGGCTTTGACCAACTCGTAGGCCAGTTGCAAAGCTTCATCAGCTTCGTCCGGTTGGCCCAGAATGCGGCACACCTGCGAGTAAAGCCACCAGGTTTGTTGCGGTGGATATTCCCCGCTGCCGGTGCCGCGCCGCAGATTGTCGGCCGCATCCTGCAAACATTGCCGGGCGGTAAAAATATCGCCCTTGGTCAGGTTGGCTTCACCCAATCCGGCCAGGCTGGCCACATAATTGCCGGTTTCGCCCAGATCGTGGCGCAGGTTACAGGCGCTGTGAAACATGCTGATAGCTTCATCCAGGTGGCCGCCGGACAGGTAGAGGTAGCCCAGATCGTGCAGGCAAAAAGCCTCGCCCCGGCGGTCGCCAATGGCCTGCCGGATGGAGAGGGAGTGAGCCAACTGCTCTTTGGCCAATTCAAAGTTGCCCAAAATAGTGTTGACCTGCCCCAACGTGTTCAGGCTGATGCCTTCGCGCAGGCGGTCGCCAATGGTGTGGCAAATAGACAGGGCCTGGGTATAAAATTTTTCGGCCTGCTCGTAGTGGCCCAGGCTGGATTCCAGCAAGCCGATATTGTTGGCGCACCCGGCCTCGCCGCCCCGGTCACCGATGTCGTAATAGAGGGCCAGCGCCTGGCGATAATCTTCACCGGCCTGCTCGTATTCGGAAATCTGGGTGTGGATCAGGCCCAGATAGTTGAGGCTGGTGGCTTTTAACTGCGCGTCTTCCAGCGCGCCGGCGCTTTGCAAGGCATGGCGCATACAGGCGCGGGCGCGGTTATAATCGCCCTGCCGCCAGCAGGTGATGCCCATGGTGGTCAGGGTTCTGGCTTCCCAGATGTATGCGCCATGCTGCCGGGCCAGGGCCAGCGTTTCTTCGGCGGTGGTGGTGGCTTCGTGATATTCGCCCAGGTTGGTGGCCAGTTGAACGCGCCGGTTTCCGGTTTCAACCAACTGTGCCGGGTTGTTGTACAGTTGAGCCAGCCGCTTCATTTCATCCAGATCGCGGGCCTGGGCGTCGCGGTCGCCCAGGCGGTCGTTGGCTTGCTCCCGGCCGGCTAATAAGCTGTACGGTACCTTAACATTATCAACTTCTCCGGCCACATTGAGCGCCTCGGTAAAGTAGCTGATGGCGGCCTCGTTGGCGTGTCCATTGAGCGCTTTGTTGCCGGCCAGGTGCAGATATTTCAGCGCCTTCTGCCGGTCATCGCTGCGCGAGTAGTGGTAGGCCAGCAGGTCTATGATTTCAGCTTCGCGGTTACTGTAGCGACTTTCCAGCGCCGCGCCAATGGTGGCGTGAAGCCGGCGGCGCTCGGCGTAGAGCATGGTTTCGTAGGCTACTTCCTGAGTGATGGCGTGTTTAAAGAGAAAGTCGGTTTGGCCTTCTTTGCCTTCCTGCCGGGTAAAATCTTTGGCTTGCAGATAGGCCAGGTGCGCTTGCAACAGGCTGCCGCCGGCGCGGGGGTGGATGGCTTCCAGCAGATCGAGCTGGAACGAGCGCCCGATAACGGCGGCCACTTTCAGAGTCATCTTCTCCTCTTCCTGCAAGCGATCAATGCGGGCCAGCACCACCTTTTGCACGGTGTCGGGCAGTTCCGGTTTATTCAGGTCGCCGGTTAGTTCACATTCGCCATTTTCCACTTTGATGGCCTTGATATCCTGCAGGGCGTTGACCAGCTCCTCGGTAAAGAAGGGATTGCCCTGCCCTTTGCTGAGAATGAGGTCGGCCAGTTCCGGTGGCAAACTTTTTACCCCCAGTTTGTTTTGCGCCAGTTTCAGGCTGGCTGCCGGCCCCAACTCGTTAACCTGCTGTTGGGCCGTGCAGGACATGGCTTGCAGCCGGTGGTACGATACCGGAACGGGGCTGCCCAACGGGCGGTGAACCAGCACCAGAAATACCGGAACTCCGGTGATTTCGCCGGCCAAATCTGCCGCTAAATCCAGCGACAGTTCGTCGCTCCAGTGGGTATCTTCCAGCAAAATCAGGGTGGGTCGCCGGCGGGCCTCTTCCAGCGCAATGGCCCGGATGGTGGCAAAAATGTTGTCGCGGCGCAGGGTTTCGCTCAAGCTGCGGGTCAGGCCGCTTTCTTCGGTTTCCAGCCCTATGATGCCGGCCAGCAGCGGCAGGCGTGCCAGCCAGTAATCCTCGGCCACAGAGCCGGAGCGGATGATCGGCAGCGGCAGGTGACTGAGTGTGTTTTCCAGCCGGGTCAGGCGCTGCTCCAGCGATAGCCGCGTGGACAGCCCCACAATGGAACCGAGGATGCCGCGCCACGGCAAATAGGGGGTGTGCCGGCCGTAACTCAGGCAGTCGCCGGTGTGGGGTACGCCGCCCCGCTCCAGCCAACGGCGCACAATTTCATCGGCCAGGCGGCTTTTGCCAACCCCGGCCTCGCCATTGAGCAGCAGCACTTGCCCGTACCCGGAGAAAACCCGGCCGGCCAGTTGCTCGATAAAATCCAGTTCTTTGTCCCGGCCGGTCAGTTCGGTCAGCAGGAATTTGGCCCCGGCCTGTTGCTGGTCCTGCTCTTTTTCCCGGATCGCCCGGTAGATGTGGCGCGGCGCTTTTTTGCCTTTTATTTGCACGCTGCCCAGGTCTGTGTATTCAAAGAAACGCCCGGCTTTGCTCTGCGCAGATTGGTCGACCCAGACCTCGTTGTGGCCGGCTTTTTGCATCAGCCGGGCGGCCAGATTGACGGTATCGCCAATGACGGAGTATTCGCGGCGCTGCGGCGCTCCCAGCGGGCCGGCAAACACCGTGCCGGCGGCCAAGCCAACCCGCACCGTGAGATTGTGGCGGGCGGCCACTTTGCACAGGCCCAGCGTGCTGGCAATGGCTCTGATTTCGTCATCTTCATGGAAAAAAGGCGGGGCGCCAAACAGGACCAGCAGCACGCTGCCTTTGTCGCCCACGGCCAGTTTGTTGACGCTGCCTTCGTAAAAGTAGATAATCTCCTGAGCAGCACGCATAAAATTGCTGAGTTTTGGCGCGGCTTCAGGGTCGGTAGCGTAGTCGATGCCCTGGAAGCCAACAAAGCAGACGGTCATCGGTTTTAGCTCGGCCAGCATATCGATGTGGCCGCTTTCCAGCCGGTTGGAAATTGCGCCTGAAATATAGCTGCGCAGCGTGGCGGCTACCTTGGCGGCGGCGGACTCGTTCAATTGGGACCAGTCCGGCGGGATGAGCGGTTCGGGCGCAAGCTCGCCGCGCAGGTCGGTAACCCGGTAAAAACCGGGGTCCAGTTCACGGCCCAACACGTAGGATTCCGTTGAAAGCGTGGTTTCCGGCAGGGCGGATGTTTGCCCGTTCAGCAATTCCCAGGCGGATTCATCGACAACAACCTGGCCGGCCTGGGCCAGATTTTCGGCGCGGGTCATGTTGGTCATCGGGTCGCCGGCCAGTACGTATTCCCAGCGGCCAAACACGCCGCCGGTAAAAGCCTCCAGGACCTGGCCGGCGCTGATGCCAATTTTCATGTGCATCTTAAATTTGCCGCGCAAGGTGCTAACTGTGGTAAATCCGGCCATTTTGGACTGCATGGCAAAGGCCGCGCCAACGGCTTGCCACACAGCCTGGCCCAGGTCCGGCTCTTCAACCGGCCAGACCAGACTCAGGGCCTCGCCGCCAAATTTGGATACGCGCCCGCCATGCTGCTCGGCGGTGGTGATGACGGTTTCGAAAATCCGGTTGAGTACCGTGGTCAATTCTTCTGCACCCCGGCCTCCGTTGGCGGCCAGTTTTTCGGCCGGCGGGGTGAAGCCGGAGATGCCGGCAAACAGGGTGGCAGCGTAAAAGTATCGCCATGTGCCGCCGGGCTGCCACTGCGGATTTCTAAATGATTGCCGGGCAACGGCGGGCGGAACATAAATAATGAGCGTCTGTTATTGTTCCGCCGGTGCTGCATGTGTATTTTTTGTTGGCGCGCGCACTAACACGTGCTGCCATGCTGGCGAAAAAGT
>CAYWSS010000355.1:0-6599 GCA_964460505.1 uncultured Caldilineaceae bacterium
AGCCGTAATCCCGGCCAGCCGATTGCCCCAGGCGACGGTGCCGGGATAATATTCCACGGAAATTTGATAGCTTCCGGCCTGCGGCAGGAAAACGCCCCGCAACAAACCATCGACTTTTTCAACCGGCTGCGGCGAACCGTTGACCATGGCGTTCCAGCCCGGATACCAAATTTCGCTCAGCACCAGCCAGCCCGGTTCGGCAGTAATCGTTTCGATTTCAATTAAATCTGCGGAGAAATGGGTGAGGGTGGCTGCGGTCGCCTGGCTCGAGCCGGTCAGTTGCGCCTCATTTTCAATGGTGACCACGTTGGCCAGGTCGGGCAGCGTTTCCAGTTGGGTGAGCCAATCAGCCTCAGTTTTTACCGTTTGATGCACCACTCGCGCGTGCGGCAGCACGTAGTCGTTGGTGTAGATGTGGACGCCGGCGACTTCGGCGTTCGGTTGCAGCCCCTGCCAGGCCATCGGAAAGGCGGCGGCCAGGTATTTTACATTGAGCAGTCCCAGCAGCTTCAGGTTTGGCTCCATATTTTGCAGCGCGGTTTCAAGCGGCCCTTCGCCAAAGTGGGGGATGGTTACGCTGAATCCAGGCTGGTTGTAGCCGCCGGCGCGGGCCATAAATTGATCGTAAATAGAGAGATGCACCGGCTCCACCCCATCGGCCAACTGCAGATTGTGGGCGGCGGCGGTCTGCACCGGCAGGCTGTAGCTGGGGGAGTAAACCCGGGTTCCCCCTGATTTTTGGGCCAGCACCGCTGCAACTTCCTGTCCCGGAGCCAGCGCTTCTTCCGGCGGCACAAATTTCATCATCGCCATATCAAAGCTGCCCAGATCAAACACGAGCGCGACGCCCAGCAAAATAAGCGCGGCTTTGGCGGAAATTACGCGCCGCGCGCGCAGGGCGATAACACCCAGCCCCAGCGGCACAAAAATTGCCAGGGCCAGCGTTTCGCGGTTCAACCGGTTAAAGCCAAAGGCCAGCCCCAGGCCAAAGATAAGAGCCATCGCCCCCAGGATAACTGCCGTCCGGGTGGCCCACCGTTTGGCTGTGGGCGGCCATCGCAGTGAGGCCAGCCGCTCCACGGCAAAACCAACCAGCACCGAGATGGCGATGGCGGCCACAAAAAAGATGCGGGCCGGGGTTCGCACCCAGCGAAAACCGGGCGCAAGATAGTAAAACAGGCTGTGTACCGGCGTGGCCGGCCCCAGGGCAAACAAAAAGGCAAAAAGCAGCGCGGCGGCGTAAAACCAGCTCCAGCGGTTGCGGCGGCTGACGCCAAACGGGGCCAGCAGCAGGGGAATTAATCCCAGATAGATGACAAATTCGTGGCCGCCTTTGGTTACGGGCAGCAGCAGGCCCAGCAGCAGTTGCGCCGGCGACACCGAAAATTCGGCGGCTTGTTGCAGGGTGAGGGCCCGGTTGCTAAACTCCACCAGTTCCAGCAGGGGAAAAAGTTGGCCCGCGCCCAGCAGCGCCGCAAGAATCAGAATCGCCGCCAGCCAGATTAGCGAATGGGCGAATGGGCGAATGGGCGAATGGCGGATGGCGGACGGGGATGGGGGGGTGCCGGTGCCGGCCAGGAATTGCCAGACAACCATTGCGCCGAGCAGGTAAACAGTGTAAATGAGGGGCAGGGTGTGGGTGGTGATTATCAAGGCCAGGGCAATGGCCGTCAGCAGCGCCCAGAAAAACAACTTCGTGTTGCGTGTTGCGTGTTGCGTAACGGATTTTAATACGCAGTACGCAGTACGTAATACGTTCTGCGCTTGCTTGCAGTCTATGTAAAACGGGGCCATCCCCACATTTTTTAGCACCATGTGCATCCCCAAAAGCGCCCACGGCATCCACCCAATTGCGCCGACCATGCTCACATGGCCGCCGGCGGCGTGGGCCAGCCACTTGCCGTTCAGGGCAAAGGTTAAGCCGCCCAACAGCGCCGCAGCGGGTGACAGCTTGAAGTATTCGCGGTGTAAAAAATATATCCCCAGCCCGCCCAGCAGAAAATGAAAGATGAACAGCAGATTAAATACCGGCTCATTTGGAAAAAATAAAAACAGCCACGCCGGAGGATAGGACAGCATAGCCAGTTGGTTGGCCGCCAGGGGCATCCCGCTGAGAATGAGGGGAGTCCAGTGGGGCAGCCCATCTCCGGCCTGCCAGCTTTGCGCCATCAGCCGGGCTTTGGGCCAGTGGATAATCATCGTGTCGGAGAATTCGCTGAAGGTGGGCTGCAAAATCAGCGATGGGTTAAGGAGCGCCGGCCAAAAGAGGAGCAGTACGGCCAGCACGAGGAGTAACGCGGGCCAGTGTGACGTGAGTTTTGCTTTGTTCATGGGTGGTTTATGGTGAGGATTCAAATGGGCCAAGGAACTCATGGGCCGCTTCAAGAAATTGTTCGGCGCGGGTGATTTGAAGGTTTGCCGTAGAGTTACTTACTGGGGTCGTACCGTAATCACCGGTGTGTCGGATTGACATCGCTTCAATGAGATACCGATGGAGTTCAACCGGAATCTGTCCGGTTTTGGCAAAATGTTGGCCAAATGCGGAGGCTACTGTAGAATGTTTGGAAAATGTTAACCCTTTGGAAAGTAAGCACGCTTTAGCCACATAAAACATGGAGTAGTAAGCCCGCGAGGCGGAAAATTCGGGATACCCTTCCTGTAGCAGTAATCTGGCCGCGTTCAGGCTTTTATCTGCCTGTTTAAGAAGATGTTGTTGTTCTTCATTCATATCGCGACTCCTTCTCGCCGAACGTTGATGAGTAGCGAGAGGTTATCCGTGGCAAACCTTTCCCGCTCCATAAATATGCATGAAATCACCTCATCATATTTTAGCGATAACCCGGCCACAATTTCCCCGCTTCGAGTAATCTCATCGTACGGGTTTACGTTTCCCTCCAATACAACCAGCACATCGATGTCCGCACCCGGCTCGGCGTCGCCGCGTGCCTGCGAGCCAAACAGCACCAACTGAACCAGACGCGGCCCGTAAAGTGCTTCCAGCCGGCTCCGCAGCTCCGAGAGGATGGTATTCAGTTTGTGGTTGTTCGGTAGAGTGTCCATTGGTTTCCGGCTGACAATGATTTTATCTCCCACTCCAATTTTAATTATAACATAAAAACACTACCCCGATGCGCTGCTGCGCAAGAGGAAAAAGAGGCCGGTCAGGATAAAGGCCACGCCCAGCACCCGCTCCCAGCCAACGGCTTCGCCAAAAAAGAAGCGGCCGATGAGCAGCGTAAACACGTAGGTTAAACCCACCATCGGAAAGGCCAGGCTGAAATCCAGCTTGGAGAGGACATCCAGCCACAAAATGGAGCTGAGGCCGTAAAAAACAAATCCGGCAATGACCCACGGTGTTTGGAAAATCTTGAAGAAACTCAAAATTCCATCCGACAGATTAACCCCGCCAATGGCGTTGAGACCATATTTTAATGAAGTTTGTCCGGCAGAAAGCAACATAATAGAAACCAGACCCAGTAGAAATGTACTAATCATCGAGGAAGAAACCTCCATCTTTTGCATTGTTAAAATCACCTTAATTAATTTTTGGTTGTTTGGGGTTTCGTGAGGTTGACGTATTACGTATTGCGTATTGCGTATCCAGAGAACGCTACGCAGTACGCAGCATGTAATATTTGGACTCACTCCCCGCAAATTCCAAGAGTACCTAATTTATTTTGAAACTTTATAAATGGTGACGTTTTCTGTGGAAAACACCACCGGGAAATCGTTTAGCTTTTGCGGCGTTCCGAGGTGCTGTTCGGAGGGGCCATAGATAATAAAATCTGTCGGCAGTGGCACGTCGCCGGTTTCGCCGCGAAAGAATGTCTCGGTTTGGGCGCGTTTGGCTTCGGCATTAATAGTTTCAAAGGGATGGCCAAAATAGGCCCGGCGGCCCGTTTGGCCGGGCACAAACATGCCCACGCGCGGCGAGGCCAGAATCACATCATCAGCGCCGGTATTTTGTTGCAGCCAGTCAAAGGCTGCCTGCTCATCCTGCCGAATGAACAGCAGGGCCGCCGTTTCCGAGTTGGCGGGCGATTGCAGCGCCCCCAGCAGCGGCAGACTCCACACAAACAGGGTGCCGAAGGCGCTCACAGACACTACGGCAGTGGTGATCATCCGCTGGTATCCCGGTTTGAGTTTGCTGCGGCCAAGCCGGCGCGTTAGCCCAAATGTTGCCAGAATACAGAGCGGCACGTGAAGCCCCATAATCAAGCGACGCTGCAAATCAAAAAATGGCAGATAAACCAGTACTGTGGCTGTGATTGCCCATAAAACAACCAGCCACTCGCCCGCCGTCGATTTTTCCTGCCGGAAAACCAGCCACCCGCCGGCAAGTGCCAGCAAGCCAACCAGGCCGTATCCCAGCACAAAGTCGAGGATTTTGGGGGCTTCGGTTACATTCTGCGCTCCCCACCCGGCCAGAATTGGGTTGGTGGTGGACACCCAATACTGGTAAAAAATAATGGGTGCCGCCAACAAAACGGTACTCAGTGTAAGCCAAATTTGTGTCCAGGGCAAACGGCGACCGGCAGCCAGGTATCGCCAGGCAAGAAAAACGGCGAGCACAGCCCACACGGTCAGTAGACCGAAGGGCAAAATCAGCGCCAATGCCAGAGCGGTGGCACCCACGGTCAGCAGTTGTGACCACGGTGGTCGCCCGCTGTTTGCAATGGGTTTGGCATCCAGTACCTTGTTAAAAATAAAAATCATCAGGGCGATGCCCAGCGGAAAATGGGGATTGGCAAAGAAGCTGTAGGGCACAAACGCCTCCGGCACCCACAGATCGATGGGCAGCACGCCGAACAGCACCCCCAGCCAGCCCAACCCAGAGGCGCAGATGAGCAGCGCAAACGCCAGCCGCCGCTCCCGGCGATGGGTGGTGACGCGGGCAATGAATTGAAAGGCCGTGACCAGTAGAAAAAAGGCGGCCCCCACCCGGACCAGATGAAAAACAACGGGGTTGGACAGGCCGCTTAGCGCTGCAAGATGGCCTAACCCCAGGTAAAAGAGAAAAATGTAGCCCCCTGCGTGGGGTTCGGGGGTGTAGGTCAGGTGAAAAATCCAGTTGCCCTCAACCCCTTGCTGCATCTTGGCCATGTAAGATTGCCCATCCAGCGGATTGACCAGGATGCCGGCAAAATTCCAGCCCGGCGGCGTGGCCAGCCAAACCGCCAGGTAGGGCACGCAACTGAGCAAAATGATGGCCACCGACCAGCCGACAGCCCATTGCCATTCGCTTTTTGTGATTTTTGGAGACGCGCTCATGGGTTGATCCTAAGGAATGGTGCGTAAATAACTTACCCAATTGGTGATGCCACATATTATGTGTTGCGTATTGCGTAAAGAGCAAAATTATACGCAGTACGCAATACGAGGAAATGGATAAGTTAATTAATTCTCATTCTTAAGCAATTGGGATTGATTCGTGTCCAGCAGGTAAATGCCGGTGTGATTGAGAAGTTCGAGCCGAAAGGTGGTTTCGCCTCCGGGGAAGGCGTGGGTGCCGGACCCGTTCACAGAAAGCACCGGCGTGACCCGGCCGGTATCTGCGGGCTGCAACAAAAGGAGCGCAAATAACGGCACAATCCCAAACCCGATAATAAGCCTGATTCTGATCGGCGTTGGCAATTGCTTCGATAAAAAGAGAAAAAGGCAGTTCCGCAAAACTCGGCAGGTTACAAGTGACCGGCACTTAAAATATAGGTGGCCCTGAAAGTGCCGGTCACTTTAATTTACCTGATGACTTTTGCGGTATTGCAGAAAAACATTTGCTTTGCGCCCAGTTAGTTCTTTTTGTTGATTGCCCATCCAAAATTATTATCTTCCGAAGGAGAGAATTGTCAATTGTTTTTAAACCAGGCATAAAAAAAATCGCCCAACTGATTCCGTCAGGCGATTTTTTCCGGGTCGTCATTGACGCGGAGGAGCGCAACGGCACCGCACTGGCAAGGTGCGGCGCACGGGATTACCCATCTATTTTCAACTGCACCTGATTTGCCGCCTGTTTTTTGGCCCTTTTCGCCTTTCGCGGTTGCGCGCTTTTTTGAGCAACCGGCTGCGGCTGTGGTTGGGGCAGGGGAGTGTTTGCATTGGTCTTCTTCGTCTGTATTTGTTCGATAACTTCCGCAAAGGCGGGTGGGGTGAGAATCGGCAGATCTTTGGCTTCGCGGACTTTGTTTTCAATGGTGAACATCAGGTCCGGGTTGGCTTCCAGGTAGGTTTTGGCATTTTGCCGGCCCTGCGCCAGCCGCTGTTCGCCGTAGGAGTAGAACGCGCCGCGTTTATCAACAATACCCAATTCCACGGCAATGTCTAAAATATCGCCTGATTTTGATATGCCCTGATTGTACATAATATCAAACTCGCACACCCGGAAGGGGGGGGCCACTTTGTTCTTTTTGACCGTAACCTTGGTGCGATTGCCAATTACCTCGCCGCTGTCTTTGATGGCTTGAATACGTCGAATGTCGAGCCGGACGGAGGCGTAAAATCGAAGGGCCATCCCCCCGGTGGTTGTTTCCGGGCTGCCAAACATCACCCCCGCTTTTTTGGCAGACTTGGTTGCGGCTATCAGAGCACTAGTTGTAAATTGA
>CAYWSS010000356.1:0-6559 GCA_964460505.1 uncultured Caldilineaceae bacterium
ACTGTTGGCCAATATACTGGTCAATACGCTGGGTTCCATCCACCCTATGGTTTTGCTGGCCGGAGTCTTTCTGCTGACGACCGGCTTCAGCCAGGTTATCAGCAACACCGCCACCGTGGTGCTGATGGCGCCCATTGTGCTGCAAGCCGCCCTGGATTCCCGGATTTCGCCGCACACCGCGTTGATGATGGTGGCGGTGGCAGCCTCGGCCGCATTCCTCACGCCGATTGCTTCTCCGGTGAATACACTGGTGCTCAATCCCGGCAGCTACAGTTTTGGCGATTACGTCAAAGCCGGCTTGCCGCTGATGGTTATCTTTTTTGTGGTCAGCATGGCCCTGGTGCCGCTCATCTGGCCGCTGTACGGGTAGTTTAGATTGTGACCGTTGGCAGTATCAGTAGATCCAAATTGTACCTTCGGCAAACTGTTAGTTTGTTCGGGTGTTAGGTTTGGGGGTAACACACGCCCGCCGGTTTTGCCAAAATTGTTGTGAATCAGGCCGGGATTTTGGATCCACTAATACGCTCCTTCAATTGACAATATTGGATATCACGCCGGCAGTCTGTCGGAGAAGTCGATTCGTCCAGACCTCGCAGGTTTTTAAAGGCGCTTTTGCCAATAATCAGCTTGATAACGAGGGTAACTTTGGACATAAAGACCCTATGAGTCACCCACAACCCCAAAGATTTTGAGGGTATTCCAGGTCTCGAGATAATCACTACTGTCCCATAGGCAAAATTGACCCGTTGAACCGGTATCCCAAGATGTTTGGCAAAGGTGACTTGCGTTACCCCTAACGGCTCCAAGAATTCTTCTTTTAATATTTCGCCCGGATGCGTGGTCACTCGATTTTCTGGTAACATTTTCTTTCCTTCCGTCTGACTTTCCAACTCAGTGATAATTTGTCAATGACACCTCAGCCGCATTAGTGTCTTCCCAACTTTTCGTGGCTTGAGAACGGTGTGAAAATTTATGAAATAAAGGTGGGTAAGTATATAATAGGGTGGTAAAACCGCAAGCGTGCGTATTGCCACCCTATTTTTGTTACCCTCAAAACATAGAGAGCATGACAATGGCTGAGAACAATTATAGCTTTGTAGTTGTGACCTGTCCCGGACGGGAAACAGCCGGTGACGCCTTAAAAACCCTGCGTCAGGTGGAAAAAGAGCATCTGGTTTCTGTGGTGGATGCTATCGCCGTGTCCAAAAACAGGCATGGCAAAGTGAAGCTGATGCAGAGCAAAGGGGCCACCGGTGGCAAAGGGAGTATTGCCGGCGGCGTTTTGGGATTAATTGTTGGGCTGGTGGCCGGCGGGCCGGTGGCTTTGGCCCTGATGGGGGCCGTGGCCGGCGGGGTTGCCGGAAAGTATTTAGATACCGGCCTTAAAGACAGGGTGATGAAGCAGCTCGGCGAGGAGTTGAAACCGGAAGATTCCGCGCTGTGCGTGCTGATAGAAAATGCCGATTGGGCTGTGTTGCAGGCACGCATGGCCCGGTTCGATGGAGAAGTTCTGGTATCAGAATTATCTGATGAGGCCATCAAAGCGCTGGAAAAACTGGCCGATCGCGATGAAATATCCACCGCAGTCGTCAAGCAAATTGTTGAAGATGGGTAACTGAAAAATGTACCGGTCAACAACATTTTGAACATTCCAGGAATTAACGCAAGTCGCGGAGACGCGGGGGAAAATAATAAACCTCTGCGACTTGCGCCCTTGCGTTAAAACTGATTGACGTTGACCGCACGATACTAAAAACCAGGCTCATGCTCAGTACAAGTGACCGGCACTTAAAATATAAATACAGGTCAACTTTCAGTGGCCCTAAAAGTGCCGATCACTTTAGTTTACCTGATGACTTTTGCGGTATTGCCTTTAAACAGAATATCTGGTGGGGCATCGCCTTGCTTATCATTCCTTTTGTTATATTTGCCTTTGCGGTAACCTACTGGGGCGAAAAGATAACCCCCCCTTTTTTATCTCCGGTATCGTGGGGCGATGCTCACTCTCTCCAGTAGTCAGTAAACAGTCAATGTCATTAAGTTAGCGTAGTTTAGTCCCTTGTGGGCGGGCACAAGGCCCGATGCTACGCCCTTAACTTAATGACATTGAGTAAACAATAGCCAGTAGCCAGATAAAAACCAATTGATCCGTCTGTCTGACTACTGATATCTGTGCCTAACCAAGAGTTACATAAAGCAGTTAGCATTTCCCTAATGTTGTGGGCTTTACCCTTGATGGGCGCATTGATGATACGGGGTACAGCCAGACCGTGACCGCTATTAAAGATGCCCTGACCGGCAACGATAAGATTCGCATTTACGCCGAGGTAGAAAGCATTGGGGCAATGTCGTTTGATACATTCATTGAAAACATAAAATTCAAGTTCGACCTGTTTAAAAATGAGTTGAACAAGTTTGAAAAAGAGGCGGTTGTATCCGATAAAGAGTGGTTGGAGCCTCTGCTGAAACTTGGGGACAAGATTTTTCCCAGCATCGAAGTAAAATATTATTCGCTTGATAAACGCGATGAGGCGTTAGCATGGGTAAAAAATTAGGAGGCTCATTTCGCCACCGAACATCTGGTTAGTTTCATCTTTCTGGAAGCTGTTGTGGAGCCAAGTTGCCCCACTTATCGGATATCTTTGACCTAAAACTGAGCTTCCAGGAAGATTTGTTCAGTTAGCTTTTCCCTAACTCCCAATCCCTTTATTTTTACAGGAGTATTCATTATGGCAACCAAAAAGCAAAGCAATTCACGTACGGGCCGCACGCAAAAAGCCTTTGAGCAGGCAATCCGGGACAACCTGTACTATTCACGGGGACAGGCCGTGCAGTCTGCCAGCAGCCGCGATGTCTACGTGGCCCTGTGCAAAACCGTGCGCGATCATCTCATTGACCGCTGGCAGAAAACAACGGAAGCCCACTACGAGGCTAATCCAAAATTTGTTTATTATCTTTCGGCGGAATATTTGCTGGGCAAGCAACTTTTGCAGAATCTGCTTTACACCGATACCCGGGACTTGGCGGAAAAGGTGCTGGCCAAAAGCAAACTTGACCTTACGCTGGAAGATTTTATTGAGCTGGATGTGGAGCCGGGGTTGGGCAACGGGGGGCTGGGCCGGCTGGCCGCATGTTTCATCGATTCGCTGGCCACGCTGGATATTCCGGCCGTAGGGTACGGCATTCGCTACGAGTTTGGTATTTTTAAGCAGTCGTTTGAAAACGGCTGGCAGGTAGAAAGCCCGGACGAGTGGCTGCTGTATGGCAATCCGTGGGAATTTCCCCAGCCGGACGATATGGTGCAGGTGGGTTTTTACGGCCACACCGAGCATTTTATCGATAAACAGGGTGAGTTCCAGGTGCGGTGGATTCCCGAAAATTCTGTGTTTGGGCAACCATATCACACCCTGGTGCCCGGATACGACACGGAAACGGTTAACATATTGCGCCTGTGGCGCGCGCGTGCCACCGAAGAATTTGATTTTGAGCTGTTTGACGTGGGCGACTACGCCCGGGCCGTGGAGCAAAAAGTTCGGTCCGAAAATATCACCAAAGTACTCTACCCCAACGACAACACGCCCCAAGGCAAGGAACTGCGTCTTAAGCAGCAATATTTCTTTGTGGCCTGTTCGCTGCACGATATTATCCGCCGCTTTAAGTTGAAAAATGACGATTGGGACCAACTGCCGAAGAAGGTGGTGATTCAACTTAACGATACGCATCCCGTGGTTGCCATCCCGGAATTGATGCGGCTGCTGCTGGATCAGTATCACCTGGATTGGGGCCGGGCCTGGAATATTACCCAAAACACGTTTGCCTACACCTGCCACACCCTGCTGCCGGAAGCGCTGGAAAAGTGGCCGGTTGACCTGTTTGAACGGCTGCTGCCGCGCCACCTTGAAATTATTTACGAGATCAACCACCGTTTTCTGGAAAAGGTGGCAGCAAAGTTTCCCATTGACCCGGAGCGCGCCGCCCGGATGTCGCTGATTGAAGAAGGCGCCAACCGGCAGGTAAGGATGGCAAATTTGGCCTGTGCCGGCAGCTTTGCCATCAATGGCGTGGCCGAATTGCAATCGAAACTGCTGCGGGAACGTACCCTGCCTGATTTTGCCGAACTGTGGCCGGAAAAGTTTCAGAACAAAACCAACGGGGTCACCCCGCGCCGTTTTATGAAGCTGGCCAACCCCCGCCTGGCCGACTTGATTACGGCCACCGTTGGCGAGGGATGGCTGACAGATATGGAGCAGCTTAAGCAACTGGTCTCTTTTGCTGATCAGGCAAAATTCCGCAAGCAGTGGCGGGCCGTTAAACAACAAAATAAACAGGATTTGGCCGCGCTGATTAAAGAACAGTATAATATCGAAGTTGATCCAAACTCTATCTTTGATGTGCTGGTAAAACGACTGCACGAATACAAACGACAATTGCTCAAAGCCTTGCACATCATCACCCTGTATCAGCGGATAAAAGCTGACCCGGCGGTTGAAATTGCACCGCAAACCTTTATTTTTGGGGCCAAGGCTGCGCCCGGTTATTTTATGGCCAAGTGCATTATCAAGCTGATCAACAACATTGCCGCTGTTGTCAACAACGATCCCGACGTGCGTGGCCGGTTGAAAGTTGTGTTTCTGGAAAACTTTAACGTGTCGCTGGCTCAAAAAGTTTATCCGGCAGCCGATGTATCGGAGCAAATCTCAATGGCCGGTAAAGAGGCATCGGGTACCGGCAATATGAAGTTTGCCCTGAACGGGGCCATCACCGCCGGCACGCTTGATGGGGCCAACATCGAAATTCGGGAGCGCGTGGGGGAGGAAAATTTCTTTCTCTTTGGCCTCACCGCCGACGAAGTGTTTGCGCTCAAAGAGCAGGGCTATAATCCCATAGATTATTATCAGGGCAATGCAGAGTTGAAGCGGGCCATAGACGGCATTGCAGTGGGGCAGTTTTCCGGTGGCGATACCGAGCTGTTTAAGCCCATTGTCGATTCGTTACTGTACCACGACGAGTACCTGCTGCTGGTTGACTACCAATCTTACATTGAATGTATGGATCAGGTGGCCAAGGTTTATCGCTTTAAAGAATCGTGGGCGCGGCGCTCGATACTTAATGTGGCTAACTGCGGCTTCTTTTCCTCGGACCGCTCAATGCGGCAATACAGCGCAGAAATCTGGAATGTAAAACCGGTTAAAGTGTAAGGCAGGCTTATCCTGTGGAGATAAAATAAATTAATGAGTTCACCTAAAAATTTTCTAATCGATATGGATGGTGTGCTGGTTCACGGAAGTAAAATGATTCCCGGCGCCGATCGCTTCATCCAACAACTTCAGGACGGTAGTTTAGAGTATCTGGTATTGACCAACAATCCCAACTACACCCCGGCTGACCTGACCCATCGTTTGAAGACCATTGGCATCAACGTGCCGGCCGAGCGAATTTTTACCTCGGCTATGGCTACGGCCCGCTTCTTGCAGGCGCAAAATTCGGAAGGGACCGCTTTTGTCATTGGCGAAAGCGGGTTGATTTCCGCCATTCACGGCATTGGCTACGTCATCACCGATCTCAATCCCGATTACGTGGTGCTGGGCGAAACCAGTTTTAATCAGGAGACACTCACCAAAGCCATCCGGATGATCAAGGCCGGGGGGCGTTTTGTAGCGACCAATCCCGACTCCGGCGGGCCGGGCGAAGGCGGCTTGCTGGTGCCGGCCTGCGGTGCCGCCGCCGCATTTATCGAAAAAGTAGCCGGCATTGGCCCTTACTTTGTGGGCAAGCCCAACCCGTTGATGTTCCGCACGGCGCTCAATTTTCTCAACGTACATTCAGAAGATACGGTCATGGTCGGCGACAACATGGGTACCGACATCAAAGGCGGGGTTGAAAGCGGCATGGATACTATGCTGGTGTTAAGCGGTGTAACCCAACGCGAAGATGTGGAGAAATATCCGTACCGGCCCACGCACATCTTAAATTCTGTGGCCGAAATCAAATTGTAGAACAAACTGCTAGTTTGACCTGCGATCCCAGCAAAAATTGAATCTGCTGAAACTCGTGAACCCAATTCACATATAGAAAATAACAAACATTTCTTGCAGCCATCACAAACCTGACAGTACGCCATGTAACTACTGATGACTGCCTACCGTATCCAGGGAGGATTTTATGAAATCTCTTATTTTACGATGGCTGTTTCTGGCCATTGCCATTGCTTTTACAGCCTGGCTGATGCCCGGTGTCATAATTCACGGCGAGGGAATGAGCTGGTATGTAAACCTCTTTATCGTGGCGGCGGTGCTGGGGTTGATTAACGCCTTTATCCGCCCGATTGTGATGTTACTTACCTGCCCGTTAGTTTTGCTTACGCTTGGATTATTCACCCTGGTCATCAACGCTCTGATGCTGTCGTTGGTCAATTGGTTATTGCCCAACATCCTGACCGTTGACGGCTTCTGGACTACTTTCTTTGCCGGCCTGATCATTGCAATTGTATCCGGTTTACTGGGAATTTTCCTGAGTGACGATTAGGGAGTAGCATTGGATACCGCCACAAAAAAGCGCC
>CAYWSS010000357.1:0-6529 GCA_964460505.1 uncultured Caldilineaceae bacterium
ATACGCAATATGTTGCCGGCCCCAATTGGGTAAGTTATTTACGCACCATTCCTTAACATTTAACATTATATCGCCATTATGTAAATTTTGCACGGTTTCTCCAAAAAAAGTATATTGGCCAACCCAGTTATTTTTGGTGATTACCCGTATCTGCCTAAGACCGCAGAGGTTTCCTTTTGTATAACAAATTTTGCTATCACTCCCGGGAAACTTACGGGCGTTTTGGGAAGATCAGTCGTAAAACCTCTGCGGTCTGGCGCAATATCAGACTTATGGGTAATCACCAGAGTTATTTTAATTAAAACCTCGGGCCAGCCACTTTTTTAAATCTTTGATGCCTTGCAGGTGCAGCTTGTGCGCGGCCGGATACTCACCGTAAGTGACATCCGCCCCCGCCGCGCTAAAAAGCTGACGGGCCTGCCTGGCAGCCTCAATCGGGATCACCTGATCTCTGCTGCCGTGGGCAATAAACACGGAGATTCCGGCCGGCAGGTTAAATTGCGCTTCCTCATAAAAAACAGGCGGTACGGCTCCGGCTAATGAAACCACGCCCAATGCGCTTTCCGGGTGAAGAAATATAAAAGCATTGCCCACCATAGCGCCCTGGCTAAAACCCAGCAGCACCAGCCGGGTGGAGTCTACCGGGTAGTGGCGTGGCAGCCGGGCCAAAAATTGCTGTAAACTGGTCAGGGCGCTTTCCAGCAAATCAGGATGCGGTTGAGCGCGAGCCTCCGGCTGGTAGGGAAACCACACATTGCCACCACCTTCCAGAGCAAACGGCGCGCGAGGCGTGATGATGGCCACGTTGGGTGGAATTGCCTGCTTAAACAGCCACATCGAAGTCTCATCACCGGCCCAGCCGTGAAGCATAACCACCACGGCAGCCGGATTGGCCGCCGTAGCGCCCGGAGGAATGTAAGCGCAATGGATCAACCCGGTCTCGGCGTACACCAGATCATCCGGGCCGGCCCAGGTCAGCGGCTCAACTTTACGGGGGAGTTTGGGTTGGGTCACAACAATTCCCGTTAATTTCAATCTTTCGGTTTTTGAGGCAACTGTTACAAGATTACAACAGACAGTCTGACAATTGAATTTGAAGCTGGAGTTGCTTTTCATTGTAGCAGATAAAAGCCTCCCACCAAATCGAACTCATTGTGGTGTAGGGTGGCGAATAGTTGATCTGAATGATCGGACTAAACAAACGTGGCAATCTCATCAAGTGACTTCTTGCTGATATCCGGCACCTCAACATGGTCTGTGGGGTATCCAACCACCAATATCAGAAATGCCCGCTCATTGGCCGGACGATTGAGAACCTCGCTCAGAAAGTTCATGGGGCTGGGGGTGTGCGTCAGCGACACCAGCCCGGCATTGTGTACCGCCGTAATGAGCATACCGGTCGCAATTCCGACAGATTCGGTCACGTAATAATGCTTGGCCCGGCTGCCGTCTTCTTTCAGGGCATAATTTTGGGCAAAGATCACAATCAGGTACGGCGCAGTTTTCAAAAATGGTTTGTGTTCGTCGGTGCCCAAATGGCTCAACGCCTCCAGCCATTCATCGGGGGCGCGTCCCCCATAAAATGCCTGTTCTTCTTTTTCTGCGGCCTCACAAATTTGCCGTTTTATGGCCGGATCACTGACTACCACAAAGTGCCACGGCTGCTGGTTGGCTCCATTGGGTGCAGTACCCGCCGCCAGCAGACAATTCTCAATTATTTCCCGAGGCACGGGCCGGTCAGAAAAATCACGCACCGTCCTGCGCCGGCGGATATCGGCATAAAAACCTGCGGCGCGCTGCTTCATTTCGTCAACCGGGTATTCCTGGTATTGCGCCAGGGGGACAACCTTTGCCTGTTCCATTATAAAACTCCTCTTCTCTTAATTTACCCCCCAGAATACCCTACTCCTCAAGTTTGTCAATGTTAGCCAGGCCCAAAATTGAATAAGCGGATCACTTTAAAAAATTAACTTCATTGCTTGAAAATCACCCAAAATCGACGTGGACAGGCAACATTTGATGAATAAAATTACGCCATTTCAATATTTTCCTGCAATAATTAGTGTCCAGAAATTCTGTAGCGCGCTGCTGACAGGATGCCTGATCCGTGCTATACTTATTAACCTACCCCAATGACATCTCATCTCCAATAACAGTTTATTACTTATTCACAGGAGAAATTTATGGCCACAAAATGGTACAAAGTTGCAGATATTGGCGAACTCCCTCAGGGACAGGTAATGACAGCGATGGCCGGTTTTACGGCGGTGTGTCTGGTTCATTCAAAAAGCCACGGCTACACCGTACTCGATAACCGCTGTCCGCATCAGGGCGGCCCGCTGGGCGAAGGTCAACTGGGGCCGCTGCCCCACGGCAATCCCGCCGAAGAGTGGGTCATCTGCCCCTGGCACGGGTACGAATACAATCCCCAAAGCGGTGAGGCCCCGGAAGGATACGGCGATGTTGCGCCCTCATTTCCGCTGGAAGTGCGGGATGACGGCATTTACGTGCAGGTTGATGAGCCGGATCATCAGCCCACCGTTTCTGACCAGATGGTGCAGGTGATGACCGATTGGGGCGTGGACGCCGTCTTTGGCATGGTGGGGCACAGCAATCTGGGTTTTGCCGACGCCATGCGCCGGGCGGAAGAGGCGGGCCGGCTGCGCTATTTTGGGGTGCGACACGAAGGCGCGGCTTCGTTTGCCGCCGGCGCCTACGGCAAGCTCACCGGCAGACCGGCGGCCTGTTTTGGTATTGCCGGGCCGGGCAGCACCAACATGCTCACCGGCCTGTGGGATGCCAAAATTGACCGGGCGCCCGTGCTGGCCTTGAGCGGACAGGTGGATACGCAGGTTTTGGGGCCGGGCGCGTTTCAGGAAGTGGACCTGTACGCGGCGTTTGAGGCCGTTAGAACGTGGGGGCAAACAGTGCTGACCCACAAAAATGCCAGCGATTTAATGGCGCTGGCCCTCAAACACGCCATGGTTGAGCAGGGGGTGGCTCACCTCATTCTGCCCAACGAAATCCAGGAGGCGCCGGCGCCGGATGAATTCCCCAAAACACCCAAACAGGGCCGGGTCTCCGCCATAGAAATCACCCCGCCGCCGGCACAACTCAACGAGGCCGTGGCGCTGATAAAAGAGGCCAAACGCCCGGTAATCATTGCCGGGCACGGCGCCCGGTACCACCGTGAAGCCGTCATCAAACTGGCCGAAACCATCGATGCCCCGGTCATCACCACCTTTAAAGGCAAAGGCCTCATCTCCGATCACCACCCGCTGGGCTGCGGGGTGCTGGGGCGCAGCGGCACCCCGGTGGGCAGCAGCATGATGGGGCAGGGCGATTTGTTGATTGTGTTGGGCGCTTCGTTCTCTAACCACACCGGCATCTCCATCAAAAAGAAAACAATTCAGGTTGATATTGATCGAATGACGCTGGGTAAATTCAGCCCGGTCACGGTGCCGCTGTGGGGCGAAATCGATACGACAGTCAAGCACTTTTGTAAGCGGCTGGACAAGGTGGATCGTCCTCAAATCAAAGAAATGATCGCCAAACGATGGGCCTACTGGCGAGGCCAAAAAGAAAAGCACGTGGGCCATCTGGATGGACAGGGGCGGATGCACCCGGCCCTGGTCTTTAAACATCTGTCAACCCTGGCGCCGGAAGATGCCGTTCTTTGTGTGGATGTGGGCAACAACACCTACAGTTTTGGCCGTTTCTTTGAGTGCAGCGGCAAGCAAGATGTGTTGATGTCCGGCTATCTGGGCAGCATCGGCTTTGCTTTTCCGGCGGCAATGGGGGCCTGGGCCGCCACCGGCGATACCCGCAAAATTGTATCCGTCTCCGGCGATGGCGGCTTTGGCCAATATCTGGGCGAATTTCTGACCGCCGTTAAATACAACATGCCCATCTGCCACATTTTGCTGAACAACAACGAGCTTGGAAAAATCTCCAAAGAGCAGCGCGCCGGCAAATTCCCGGTGTGGCAAACCAGCCTGGTCAACCCCGGCTTTGCCGAATACGCCAAACTGTGCGGGGGGCAGGGCTTCCGCGTGACCCAACCGGAGGAGATGGCCGAAGCCATCGAAGCCGGGCTTAACACAGCCGGGCCGGCAATTGTAGAGATTCTTACTGACCCCAGGCAAACTTAGCGTTATAAATAGGGAGTAGGGAGTAAAAAAAATCATAGCCGGCTACTGATTACCGGCTACTGAAAAAATGGAGGCACCACAATGTCAAATAACGTATTCCCGGCTCTGTCCAATTGGCAGCCGACGCTTGAAACGCTGCAAAGCTACGCCCAATTTATTGGTAAAGTGCGCCGGGCGTTAACGCCGCGCCACAAACATTGGTTCCACGTCAGCCTGCGGCTGGCGGCTAACGGGTTGACCACCACCCCCGTTCCCGCCGGAAACAAAACCTTTGAAATGATCCTGAATTTAACCACCCACCGCCTGCTGGTTACCACCAGCCACGGTGAGCAGTGGGCCAAACCGCTCACCGGGCAATCTGCCAACCAGTTTATGTCCGAGGGGCTGGCGGCGCTGAACGCGATGGGCATCGAACCGGAAATTGACCGCAGCCTGTTTAAAGACACCACCCCCGGCAGCTACAACCGGACGGCCGTTGAAAAATATTGGCAGGCTCTCTCTCAGGTCGATGCAATTTTCAAACAATTCCGGGGCGAATTGAGACAGGAAACCGGGCCGGTGCAACTCTGGCCCCACCACATCGATCTGGCACTGCTCTGGTTCAGCGGGCGGCTGGTGCCGGAGCAAGACCCGGACAACGAAGAATACGCCGACGAACAGATGAACTTTGGCTTTACCCCCGGAGACAGCAGTATCGCCGAGCCTTATTTTTACATCACCGCCTACCCCCTGCCCGCCGGCCTGACCGACCTTGAATTGCCCGGCGAGGCCATCTGGCTGACCGAGGGCTTCACCGGCGCAATTCTAAAATATCAGTCGCTGGTTAAAGCCGGCAATCCCGCCGAAACGCTGCTTACATTTCTGCGCGCGGTGCAAAAAACCGGCGCAGAATTAATGAAATAAGCGATGCAAAACATCTCCATTTACACAGATTCTATCCCCTGGCTGACCACCGCCCAAATGGTCGAGGTGGATCGGGCTATGATGGAAGATTACCGGATTGAACTCATCCAGATGATGGAAAATGCCGGGCGAAATCTGGCGCATCTGGCTCGTTTGCGTTTTCTGGACGGGTTGCCGGAAAACAAGAAGGTAATAATTTTGGCCGGTACCGGTGGAAATGGCGGGGGAGCGCTGGCCTGTGCCCGCCGGCTGCACAATTGGGGCGCACAGGTACAGGTTTTCCTGACCAAATCCGGCCCCAATTTTAGGCCGGTGCCCGCCCACCAACTGAATATTTTACGCCGGATGAATGTTTCCCCTGCGCGGGCAGATTCAATCAATTCGGCCCAAACGCCGGATTTGATTATTGACGGGGTCATCGGCTACAGTTTAAAGGGTGCGCCACGGGGGGCCGCCGCCGGTCTGATTCGATGGGCCAATGAGCAGGATGCGCCCACATTGGCCCTCGATGCGCCATCCGGGGTGGATACCACCAGCGGCACCGTATTTAATCCGGCTGTCCGGGCCACAGCCACCATGACCCTGGCCTTGCCCAAAGAGGGACTCCGTGCGCCCGGCGTAGATGCCTGTGTGGGCGAGCTGTACCTGGCCGACATCAGCGTGCCCCCGGCCCTTTACGCCGCTCTGGGTTTGCCGGTGCCCCTTATTTTTGCAGCAAGCGATATTGTGCATTTGAGATGAAATAACTGATGAACAAACGACTGGAATTAGCAGACTGGCGACGACAGGTGGCTGAAATCTACGCCGACGCTCGACAAAACCCACCCCCTGAAGCTGCATGGAAAAATTTTAGAGGCCGGCGAGACCAGTTGTTTGCGGTACATCCCCAATCGCCGCTGATCAGCGCCCAAAAAGCAGCCTTCGGGGGGCTGCCCTACTTTGCGTATAATCCGGCCTGGCGGGTTACCGGCGCGGTTGATACCCATGTAGAACCCAAAACCCAGGCCATCCAGTTGCCCATCGACGGCAAATTTAACTACACCCGCATTGGACGGGTTCGCTTTGTGGTGCGGGGCATTGAAGCAGCCCTGAGCCTGTTTTGGGTAGAAGGATACGGCGGCGGGCTGTTTCTGCCATTTAAAGACGCAACCAACGGGCAGACCACCTACGGCGGCGGGCGCTATCTGTACGATTCCATCAAAGGAGCCGATTTGAACACCTCCGCAACCGAATTTATCCTTGATTTTAATTTTGCCTACAATCCGTCGTGCGCTTACAACAATCGCTGGGTCTGCCCGCTGTCACCGCCGGAAAACCGGTTACCGTTTGCCGTAGAGGCCGGAGAAAAGATGGTTTAAGGCAGTTCCGAAAAAATAATCATCCCAACCAGCGTGACGAAACTCCACTGTGCCTACCTGACTACCTTGACAAGGTTACATTAGACATATGTTCTACAAATTTTATTTGGCCTTGCT
>CAYWSS010000358.1:0-6511 GCA_964460505.1 uncultured Caldilineaceae bacterium
GGGGGGGTAAAAACGGCAAAAGGACGCTACGATAGCGGCTACAAAGGTGTGTGCCTAAGTAGTTACCTAATATTTACAATTGCGTGGCTTAATTCAACGAGGTCAATCTGCGTTTTCTGTAAACCCGCGCTTCTGAAGCATATGGGCAGAAAAAGTGTCCGGTAGCAAAACTAAGGCGTAAAACCTGCAAAGCTGCGAATTTTTGAATGTACAGCGGAATAAAAAGTGCTGACAAACTCGCTTAATCGCAGCTTTGCAGATTCGTAATTTTGCGGTTTCGATGATTCTCAACTCTGCTTACCCGCCCAGAAAAGCCCGCCTCACTTCGTCATTGTTGAGAAGTTCCTGGCCAGTGCCCCGGTAGCTGTTCTCTCCCAGTTCCAGCACATAGCCGCGATGACTGATTTCCAGCCCCTGACGCGCGTTCTGCTCAATCATCAACACGGTCAGGCCAAGTTCTTCGTTGAGCCGGCGGACGTTATCAAAGATCATGCGCACAATCAAGGGAGCCAGCCCCGCCGATGGTTCGTCCATAAGTACCAGCTTGGGTTCCAGCATCAGCGCGCGGCCAATTTCCAGCATACGCTGCTCGCCGCCGCTCATGGTGCCGGCCATTTGTTTGCGCCGTTCAGCCAAACGCGGGAAGAGATCCAGGACATACTCTATGCGCTGGGCAATGCGTTGCTTGTCCTTTTCAATGTACATCCCCATTTCTAAATTTTCGTACACCGTCATCTGGGGGAAAACGCTGCGTAATTGAGGGACGTTAGAGATGCCGGCTCGTAAATTTTGTTGGGGTGTATTTTCGGTAATGTCGCGCCCGGCAAAAATAACCTTCCCCCGACGAATATTCAGAAAGCCGTAAACCGCCTTGAATACAGTTGATTTTCCGGCCCCGTTTGGGCCAATAACGCAGATAATCTCGCCAGGATGAACTTCTAAATTAACCCCTTTGAGGATGTCGGTGTCGGCGGTGTACCCGGCGTAAACGTCTCTTATTCTCAAGAGTGGCCGGCCTTTATTGTTGTTTGACATAGCAACCTCGTCTGGTGATTTACGATTGCCGATTTACGATGGGATCGAATTCTCGTCAATCGTAAATCTAAAATCGTAAGCCGTGTTATGTTCCAAAATACGCTTCAATTACATCTTCATTGACCTTTATCTCGTCCGGCGTGCCTTCGGCCAGCTTTTGGCCATAGTTGAGCACGTAGACGCGACTGCACATATCGGAGATAAATTCTATATTGTGCTCGACCATCAGGAAAGTTTTGCCATGTTTCCGGTTCAGTTCATTGATACGGTCTTTGATGGTCTCAATCAAGGTTGGATTCACGCCGGACGTAGCTTCGTCCAGAAGGATCAAGTCGGGGTCGGGCATAAGAGCCATGCCGAGTTCCAAAAGCCGCCGCTGCCCACCGGAAAGATTGCCCGCTTTTTCATTTGTCAAATGGTCAATTTTCAAAAAATTAATGAGGTCCAGAGCCCGCTTTTTGGTGCTTTTATGGCTGGGTTTCAACATTTTCCACAAAGTTTCGCCCCGCCATTGACGGCTGATGAGCATATTTTCCAACACTGTCATCTTGCGATAAACCCGAATGATCTGAAAGGTGCGGGCCAGTCCCAGGTGAGCCACCTGATGCGGCTTTTTGTGGGTAATATCCACTCCCTTGAAAAACACCTGCCCTTCACTGATTTCCTGTACGCGGCTGAGGCAGTCGAAGAGGGTGGTTTTGCCGCTGCCGTTAGGCCCAACCAGGCCAACGATTTCGCTGGAATAGATAACAAAATCAACATTGCTTACGGCAGCCAGGCCGCCAAAATACTTGCAAACAGACCGACCTTCTAAAAGAGGCGGTTGGTTGTTGCCGGTTGTCATTTGTCGCCTTCCCTGTCAATCTCTTTTTTTTTGAACCACTTGCTCATAATTTTCTGCATCGAAGTGCCCGATTTATCGCCAAAGAAGCCCATGATGCCGTCAGGTATATACAAAACCAGCAGAATCAACAAAATCCCCTGAGCCATCAAGTGGAAATCAGCCAGGTTAGACCACACAATATCGCGCAGCCAGTAGAAGATGGTGGCGCCAATCACCGGGCCGGCCACCGTCCCCAACCCGCCGAGCATTGACATCATCACCATATCAATCGTTCGGCGCTCAATGAAAACAATATCGGGATCGATGTAGGTGTTTTGGAAAGCCCAGATGCCGCCGACCAGGCCGGTCAGGAAAGCAGCAATGCCAAAGGCAGTCAGTTTGTGAATGGTGGTGTTGATGCCGCGCATCTCTGCCCCCACTTCGTCTTCGCGGATGGCAATCAAGCTGGCCCCAAATTCGCTGCGCCTGATCCACCACATCAGGGCGATGATCAGGGTCATCATACCCATTAGACTGTAGTAAAACAGAGGGCGGTTGAGATAGGGCGGCAGGTTTAGCCCTTCGCCTCCGCCGGTCAGAGGCTTAACCACGCGAATAACCTCCCGCATAGCCACAAAAGTCCCCAGCATAGCAATAGAGAAGTATGGCCCGCGCAGACGCAGCGTAGGCATTCCAATCAATATTGCAAAGATGAGGGCAAAAATACCGGCAAAAGGTAAAGCCAGCAAAAAAGCCCATGGCGCTAACGCCCTGACACTCTCCGCCGTTTCTGCGGAAAAGGGTGTTACCAGCGTGGCGGCAATGTCCATAAACCAGGGCTGCGCCATTAAGATGCCCACCGCATAAGCGCCAATGCCAAAGAAAACAGCGTGGCCAAAGTCCACGTAGCCGGTCATACCGCCAATTAAATTCCAGTTGCTGGCCAGGATGATGAGCATAAACATCTGGGTAAAGCCTAAAATCTGGGCGTTGCTGGTGTTGGGCAAATTAGGAAAAACCAGCAGGTAGATGAATACCAGGAGCAGGAAAACGGGGAAAATGAAGCCATATTTTCTGGTTGTCATGGTTTTGGTCGCCATATCAGGTTCCCTCCTCCATATCCATGGGGCGCAAGCCTTGCATCAAGCCCTGGGGACGGGTGATCAGGATAATCACCAAAATAGAGAAGGAGGCGACAATGGCCAGATTAGTGCCCACTCTGGGCACAAAGGTGGCAATCATTGTTTCAGTAATGCCCAGCAGCAACCCGCCGACCAAAGCGCCGGGAATGGAACCCAGCCCGCCCAGCGCCGTAATGGTAAAGGCTCGCAGCGTAAGGGGCGCGCCCATAAAAGGGAAAATAGCCTGAGTGGGACTGATCAGCACGCCGGCTGCGCCGGTCAACGCAATAGCCAGACCAAAGGTGATGGCGTAAACTACGTCAATCTCGATACCCACCATTTTTGCGGCAGTTTTGTTTTGCGCCGCCGCCCGAATAGATTTACCCAATCGGGTGTAAAACAGAAAGGCGTAAAGGCCGCCCAACATGACCAGAGCGCCTACAAAAACAACCAGCTTGATGTTAGAGACGGTCAAATCGCCCACCGGCAGCGCGCCGCTATAAGGCACGTTCACCGAACGGGGATCGGCGGTAAACAAAAGTTTAAAGATATTAGCCATAATGATGCTGAGGCCAAACGTAACCAGCAAAGAGACCAGGTACGGTTTCTCCACCACCCGGTTGATGAGATATTTCTGCAACAAGTAACCGAATACGAACATAACCGGCATAACAATAAGCAACCCCAAAAAAGGGTCCATCCCTTGAAAGCCAAGCCCGGCCAAACCGTTGAGCAGGGGATCAAATCCTCTAAAATCGATGGTGTCCATAACAAACTCAGGCGGCTTGCTGATCATCCAGGCCATAAAAGCGCCCATCATAATAAATTCGCCGTGCGCCAGATTGATGACCCCCATTACCCCCCAAATGATGGAAAAGCCAAGCACCATCGCCGCGTAAAACCCGCCCAGTAAAATACCGTTGATTAACGCTTGTGAGAATTGGTCCATAGAGTGCGCTCCTTGTATAAAATGTTCGTAGTCAGATACGCAGCGCAGTGGACCTTCGGTCGTCTAACGCTACTTCGCTATCGCTGCGAGGCTGACTACGAGCGGGTAATAGCTCCTCTGAAATGGGAGAGGGGGAAGCAGGATATTCGTTCCCTTGTCCCCCTCTCCCTGTTACATTGTCATATTAGCGTTCATTCCACGGTGGCATGGGATAGATGATGTCTACTTCAGCCGCGGCTTCGGGGGCGATGACTTTGATTTCGCCGCTCTGCACCTGAATCGAACCCATCGGCTTGCTGGCGTTCTTGCCCGTCTCGTCGAAGTTGATCGGGCCGTAGAAGGTTACAATGTCCAGGTCGTTCAAGGCTTGACGCACGTCGGCCGTCTCCAGCGACCCCGCGTTCTCGATGGACGTCATCAAGGCCAGGGCTGTAGCCGCGCTTTCCGCCGCCTGATACGTCGGCGGCTCGTTCCACATGCCTTCGTAGCGCGCCGCAAAATCCTCTGCCGTGCCAAAGTGCTCATCCTGGTAGCTCATCACCCGTTCCCACTGCGTCGGCCCGATGATGTAATCCGCATCCGCACCCATTTCTGCCGCAAACTTGGGGTTGCTCGGCCCCACGGTAATGACCATTGCCTTGGGATTAAAGTTTAACTCTTTGGCCGCCCGCGTAAAGAGCAGCGCGTCGTTGAAGTGGCCGCCGCCCACAAACACATCCGGTTCCAGATCGCGGAATTTGGTCATAATGCCCGATACGTCCGCCACGTCCTTGGGGTAGGTCTCCACCGCCAAAATCTCGTAGCCGTACTCTTCCGCCCACTTCTGCGCCCCGGTTGCCACCGAGGTTGGAAAAGCGGTGTCTTCATACGCTATCACCACCGTCTTGGCTCCCTTGTCCGCCAGCATCTCCAGCGCCGATTGGGTGTAGTTTCCGGCCGGGGTCAACACCGCAAACAGGTTCTGGAAACCGCGTTCGAACAGAGATTCCGACGAGCCGTTTCCTTCTACCATTATCATGTCGTACTTCTCGGAAATCGCCGAGGCTGATTTGGTCAAGCCCGAAGAATAGGGGCCTAACAAGAAATCCACCTCATCTTCGGTGATTAACTTCTCCACCAATTTGGCGGTTGTGTCGGGGTCCCCTTCATCGTCGTAGTAGACAATCTCCACTTTGTACATCTTGTCCCCAATTTGGATGCCGCCCTTCTCATTGTTCACCCAATCCAGCCACACGTTGTAGCCTTGACGCGTGTCTTTCCCTTCGCGGGCGTACTTGCCCGTCTCGCTCACCGCCGCGCCTATCTTCACCGTTCCGGCCACTTCCATTGGCGCTTCTTCCGCCGGGGCGGCTTCAGCAGCCGCTTCTCGCTGGTCCCACGGCGGCATGGGATAGATGATGTCTACTTCAGCCGCGGCTTCGGGGGCGATGACTTTGATTTCGCCGCTCTGCACCTGAATCGAACCCATCGGCTTGCTGGCGTTCTTGCCCGTCTCGTCGAAGTTGATCGGGCCGTAGAAGGTTACAATGTCCAGGTCGTTCAAGGCTTGACGCACGTCGGCCGTCTCCAGCGACCCCGCGTTCTCGATGGACGTCATCAAGGCCAGGGCTGTAGCCGCGCTTTCCGCCGCCTGATACGTCGGCGGCTCGTTCCACATGCCTTCGTAGCGCGCCGCAAAATCCTCTGCCGTGCCAAAGTGCTCATCCTGGTAGCTCATCACCCGTTCCCACTGCGTCGGCCCGATGATGTAATCCGCATCCGCACCCATTTCTGCCGCAAACTTGGGGTTGCTCGGCCCCACGGTAATGACCATTGCCTTGGGATTAAAGTTTAACTCTTTGGCCGCCCGCGTAAAGAGCAGCGCGTCGTTGAAGTGGCCGCCGCCCACAAACACATCCGGTTCCAGATCGCGGAATTTGGTCATAATGCCCGATACGTCCGCCACGTCCTTGGGGTAGGTCTCCACCGCCAAAATCTCGTAGCCGTACTCTTCCGCCCACTTCTGCGCCCCGGTTGCCACCGAGGTTGGAAAAGCGGTGTCTTCATACGCTATCACCACCGTCTTGGCTCCCTTGTCCGCCAGCATCTCCAGCGCCGATTGGGTGTAGTTTCCGGCCGGGGTCAACACCGCAAACAGGTTCTGGAAACCGCGTTCGAACAGAGATTCCGACGAGCCGTTTCCTTCTACCATTATCATGTCGTACTTCTCGGAAATCGCCGAGGCTGATTTGGTCAAGCCCGAAGAATAGGGGCCTAACAAGAAATCCACCTCATCTTCGGTGATTAACTTCTCCACCAATTTGGCGGTTGTGTCGGGGTCCCCTTCATCGTCGTAGTAGACAATCTCCACTTTGTACATCTTGTCCCCAATTTGGATGCCGCCCTTCTCATTGTTCACCCAATCCAGCCACACGTTGTAGCCTTGACGCGTGTCTTTCCCTTCGCGGGCGTACTTGCCCGTCTCGCTCACCGCCGCGCCTATCTTCACCGTTCCGGCCACTTCCATTGGCGCTTCTTCCGCCGGGGCGGCTTCTTCCTGGGCCGGAGCTGCTTCTTCCTGGGCCGGTGCTGCTTCTTCCTGGG
>CAYWSS010000359.1:0-6466 GCA_964460505.1 uncultured Caldilineaceae bacterium
TTAAGGCTTAAACGCCATTCCTAAATGCACAAGTTATTTAATCCCGGTTCCTTAAACAGATGGTGAGTATATATCAGCTTTTCCGTAACTTCAACTTTTTATGCCGGTTTCAACAGAAAAAGTGTAAGGGTCAAGATCATGTTGAACAAATCAGGATTTTGAAATTTTCACGCAAAACCGCCGGGAACGCTAAGAAAAGCATTAAAATCTTTGCGACTTGCGTGAGGTAAAAGTGTTCAACATCTTATTGGCCACTACAGTTTCAACAAAAAAAGATAGAGCCAAATCGTGGGTGTAATCCCGTTGATATTTCAAACTGCACGTTATATAATGAACTAACTTGTTTTCCGCCTGGAGTTGAGGGGTTAAGATTGTCGCCCTCAACTTTGACGGCTCCCTCACCCGCTAATGGTACCTGTTTGATCGATGCCATACCGGCATCAACTTTTTTGAAAGTCGGTTACCGCCAATGCCTGTACTACCTGTATCGGAAATTACCCTCACCTCGCTGAATATCACTATCCTGACGCTTGCCATTACGCTGTATCTGCTCAACGTAAAGCATAAAACCCGGCCAACCCTGTATCTGGCCGGCGCGTTCGGCTGCTTCAGTTTGTTTGGAATTGTCTCAATGATTAACGGGGCGGATGACCTTTATTTGCGGCCGATAATTTATTTGTGCGCGGGCCTGTCGGGCGCAATGCTCATTCAATTCGCCTACCATTTTTCCCGGTTATTGCCCGCTTGGGAAAAAGAGGCCCGTGTTGTTCTATTCCTTTCCCTGGCGTTAAACATCATTCAGTTGATCATCATCTTCCTTCTGCCACGTTCATTTGTTACGTCAAGTGGCTTTACGTTTTACATGCTGCCCACGGTTGAGGTGGGTTGGGCCGTTATTATCCTTTTTCGCCAGCTAAAGCACATAGATGGCAAAAACAGAAGCATATGGCAAAATTTTGTTAGCCCGGCTACGCAAGCCGCCGGCGCATGCCGGGCGTTTTTGTTCTCATTTGGCTTTTTACTGTTAATTCCCCTATTCATAGTCATCACCACCGCCCTGTTCAACCCGGCGCCACCGATGCATTTGGCCACCGTCAATATTGGATTTCTGCTTTTTATTTTTACCGCCACCGTGGTTTACCTGAACCACGCCCGGGAAGCCATCACCTTTATGGCAAAGCTGGTCGGAATTTCGTTGATCACAATGCTGATCATTTTGGGGAATTTGTGGATTCTGATTATCCCGCTGGCCGAAGCATTGTTTCAAGAATCGGCAAATTTGCCGCAGGAAAACCAGACCCTTCGATTTACGCCCAACCAGTCGCAAAGTTACGACATTGCCCAGGTGCCGTTTCAGTTTGATTCAAATACAGGCCAGCCCTTGCCGTTTGATCGAACGTGGCAACCTGTGTCACTTCCCTTCCCGTTTCCGTTTTATGGGCAGGAGTATTCACAGGTGTTTGTTTCGCCCAATGGCATCATTTCATTTAACCCGCATCTGCCTACGCTCAATCGCCCCGATGTTTCCCGGCTTCCTTTTCCGGCGATTATGCCTTTGTTGGGAGATCTCATCCCTGTTCGCCCGCCGCAGAGCGGCCTATATTACAAAGCAACCGATGAGAAACTGACTATCACCTGGCAAAAGGTTAGCCAGCCGCGCCTGGAACATTCGCCGGATGACTCCTTTTCAGTGCAGGTCACGCTCTACCCAGGTGGCCAAATTGATTTGACGTTTGACCGGTTTACGTTGCCGCAACAATTTGTTGAATTCCGTTTTCTGTGGGCCATTGGGCTGCATCCCGGCCAAAATACCGGCTACCTCCCCCTGGACTTTCATGCCGACAGTGATTACGGCGGCACCAACAAACAGGCCATTTTTCAAAACTACAACCATGAGTTTACAATTTATATGCACCGGCATCTGGCCCCGTTTGCCTGGCTTGTAATTGGAGCCAGCTTGCTGATTATCTTTGGTTTTCCTGTCTTTTTCCGCGCAAATCTGGTATCTCCCCTTCAGCAATTGGTACTGGGCGTAAAAAAAGTCAACACCGGAAACCTGGATGTTGAAGTTCCGGTAAAATTCAATGACGAGATTGGCTTTTTGGCAACCTCATTTAACGGCATGTTGCGCAACCTCAAACAGGCCGAAACGGAAAAGTTACGGGCTGCGATGCTGGAAAAAGAAAAAGAAGCCGCCGAGGCTGCGAACCAGGCCAAGAGCGCTTTCTTGACCAATATGAGCCACGAACTGCGCTCGCCGCTCAACGCGATCCTGGGCTTTGCGCAGATACTGCAACGAAATTCGACGCTGGGCGGTGACAGCCGCGAAAACCTGGGCATCATTATGCGCAGCGGCGAACATTTGCCGGCGCTCATTAATCAGGTGCTTGATCTCTCTAAAATTGAGGCCGGGCGGGCCACTCTGGACGAAACCAGCTTTGATTTTTACCGCCTGCTGGACGATCTGGAAGATATGCTGGCCCTGAAAGCCAATGAGAAACGGCTGCAATTTCTTTTTAAACGCCACGCGAATGTGCCCCAATATATTTGCGCCGATGAAGTCAAACTGCGTCAGGTGCTAATCAACCTGCTCAACAATGCCCTCAAATTTACCCAAGAGGGCGAGGTGACGCTGCGCGTAGGGGTCAGGAGTCAGGAGTTAGGAGCCAGGGGCTTATCCCCATTCCCCAATTCCCAACCCCTAATTCCTATTTCCTTTGAGGTTTCCGACGCCGGCCCCGGTATTGCCCCTGACGAAATGGAGAAGCTCTTTGAAGCCTTCAGCCAAACCGAAAGCGGGCGAAAGTCTCAGGAAGGCACCGGGTTGGGGTTACCCATCAGCCGCAAATTTGTGCAACTGATGGGCGGCGATATTAGCGTGAGCAGTGAGATAAACAGGGGAACAACGTTCACTTTTCACATTCAGGTTGAGGTTGTTGAGGCCGCACAAGTCGAACGAACCACAGCCAGTATCAAAAATCAGGTTGTGGCCTTAAAACCGGGTCAACCCGGTTACCGCATCTTGATTGTTGATGACAAACCAACTAATCGCCAACTGTTGGTAAAGCTGCTCAATCCGCTGGGTTTTGAACTGCAAGAGGCAGAAAACGGGCAGCAAGCCGTGGAAATCTGGCAAAAATGGCAACCCCACCTCATTTGGATGGATATGCGGATGCCGGTGATGAACGGTTACGAAGCCACGCAACAGATTAAGGCCACGGCCAAAGGGCAAGATACCGTTATTGTGGCCCTCACCGCCAGTTCTTTTGAAGAAGAACGGGCCATTATTCTGGATGCCGGTTGTGATGATTTTGTGCGCAAACCATTTCGCACCGCTGACATTTTTAACACCATGCAAAAACACATTGGGGTGCAGTATGTGTACAAACAACCGCACCCCCAACCGGCCGGCGAGTTTGCCAAACAGTTAACCGCAGAAGAATTACAGACCGCACTGGCTGCCGCCCCCTTACCTGTAATAAACAATCTGCTGGAAGCCACCGAGCTGAGCGACATGGAGAAGATTGATCAGGCAATAATTGCCCTTCGCGCTCACCACGCGGGTGCAGCCGATGCTGTCGCCGGCCTAGCCGACAATTACGCGTACGATGAGATTTTGCAACTAATACAGAAAATCGAGCAATTAGAGGATAGGACAAAAGGATAATGCTATGAGTAAAAGTATTTTGATTGTTGACGACACTCCCAATAACCTGCGCCTGCTGGCCGAAATGTTGCTTGATCGGGGCTACAAAGTTCGTCCGGCCCCCAATGGCCCCCGTGCGCTGGCCACCATACAAAAAAAGATACCCGACCTGATTTTGCTTGACATCATGATGCCCGACATGGACGGCTACGAAGTTTGTCGCCACCTGAAAGCAGACCCGGATGCGCGCATCAGGGAAGTTCCGGTAATTTTTATCAGCGCGCTCGATCAGGTATTTGACAAGATGACGGCTTTTTCGGTGGGTGGCGTAGATTACATTACCAAACCATTTCACGTGGAGGAGGTCTTAGCCCGGGTTCATACCCACCTGTCACTGCAAGAGATGCGCCAAACCTTGCAGGAAAAGAACCTTCAGCTTCAACAGCAAAATGCCGAGTTGGATGCCTTTACGCACACCGTCGCCCACGATCTAAAAAACCCACTGTCCAAGATCATCAGTTCGATGAGTATTTTGCAAATGTACGCGACCCCAATGCTGGACGAGGAAATGATGGAGGTGATGAATATCAGTTTGCAAACGGGCAAGGATATGGTCAACATTATTGACGAGTTACTCCTGCTGGCCAGCATTCGCAAGGGAGAGGTGGAAACAGGGCCGCTGGATATGGCTGCCATTGTTGCAAATGTTCAAAATCGGCTGTCGTACCAAATTGAGACGTACAAGGCCGGTATTACTGTGCCACCCCGTTGGCCCGTAGCCCTGGGTTACGGGCCGTGGATTGAGGAAGTGTGGGCCAACTATTTGAGCAACGGCCTGAAGTACGGTGGAACACCGCCTCTTCTGGAACTTGGGGCTACCGCTCAAACTGAGGGGATGATTCGTTTCTGGATTCGAGACAATGGCGCCGGCATTTCCGCCGAAGAACAGGCCGCCCTGTTTACGGAATTCACCCGCCTCAATGAGATACGGGTTGAGGGGCACGGGCTGGGGTTATCCATTGTGCGGCAGATCATCGACAAACTGGGCGGGCAGGTTGGCGTAACCAGCCAACCTGGTCAAAGCAGTGAATTTTATTTCATTCTGCCAGCCAATGGCTAAGAGCGTGTTTTAGAACGGAGCCGGCTGCCGGGTTCTGATGAGGTTGACCGGTAAAAGCTTATGGGCAATGTCATTAAGTTAGCATAGTTTAGCCCCTTGTGGGCGCTACGCCCTTAACTTAACAGAGTTGTTCTCCAATAAGCAACGCAGGAAATTTATACACATTTTATTAAGGACGCAGACGAGAACGGACAAGCGCGGATATTTAAAATCTTTTTTTCCGCGTTCATCCGCGCTTGTCTGTATCCTACAAATGAGATAACCTTTATTAGGGAACAAGTCTAATGACATTGAACTTATGGATAATCACCGCAAGGACCCCGTTGAGAATATCGGACGAATCTTCAAGGCGCCAAGGACAATGGGTATGAGGTCTTCATCTCTCCTCATTATTATTACCCCACCGATCACGGCCGGAAGTTTGGGGGAACCGTCGAATCGATGATGCATGAGATTAATATGTTTGACCGCAGCGGCGCGTTGAGTCTGGACGGTTTCACCGGCTCGGGTGCAGACTGGCTGGAGCAATACAAGCCGTACATTGAGGATGGCAAGACCATTGTGGTCAACCCCCACAAAGTCTATGGCCCGGAAACTAATGATCTGGCCTTGCAGTTTCGCAAACGCAACATTGGCAAGGTCATCCTGGCGGGAATGTCGGCCAACCTGTGTCTTGAGGGCCATATGCGTAAGTTGCTGGAGCAGAGTTTTGAGGTGGCGGTGGTCAAGGACGCGACGGCTGCCGCCCAGCATCCGGAGTTGGGGGATGGCTACCAGGCCGCGATGGTCAACTTTGGGTTTATGGCCAATGCGATGATGTCAACGGATGATGTTGTGGAGACTATGGGGTAATAATTCGACGGCTTCAGTCCAGGGTTAGCGGTAAGGAATCTGAACCTGCCGGTTTTGAAGACCGGCAGGTTCAGATTTATCGGGTTGCCTATATTATACTATTGGTCACTTTCGGCTGTGTCGGGTGCTGCTTCTTTGAGGGTTACAAATTGATATCCGGTGTGTGACACATCCGTCAGTAGATCATTTATCTCGGTGGCAGCTTCAAACCTGTCACCGGTTGTTAGGATGAAGGTAACTCGCCGCCATTTGTCGGCAACAATGGGTGGCAGTTTGTGGTGGAGTTGACCAAGTTCCAACTTGTAGTACCACTGTTCGGCCCGTTTGTGCTCAGGTTCAGTGGGGATTAGGTCTCGACGGGTGACCAGTTCATGACCTTTGACCCTGGCATAAAAATGAACCGCCCACTTATCTTCACTAAAAACCCTGGTTTGATAAAATGCAATCCAGTCGATATTCGGCACCGGTTCCGGCGCGTGTTTGGCCGGGAGGCGGTACCAGCGCTCGTCTTGAACCCGCCGCCAATCCTCTAAATTGTTCATAATGGCCACCAGAACGCGGTCATCGGGATAAATTATCATTATTTGACACCTGAAAGGCAATGCGTTGTCCTTATATCATAATCAGAGTTGCTCATACGAGCAACCCTGATTCCGTGGAATGCTTTAGTTAGAAATTGCCAAATGTGGGCTGAATACTATTTTCAATTTCGAGAGATGGCCGACAAGGAGAAATTTCAATCAAAACGGCACAAACAATTTAGCCAAAACCTGCTTCCAGATCTCAGTACAAAAAATGGGTCTTTGGTATTTTCCGTGGTGTAGCGGCAGGTCTTGTGCCTGCCTTGG
>CAYWSS010000360.1:0-6458 GCA_964460505.1 uncultured Caldilineaceae bacterium
CAAAAATTCAGCTTTTTACCCATTTGTTGCCCACTTTATTAGCTTGATACGTATGGAGTTAGAGGGGGGTAAGTAGTTAACCTTTTTTCGGGTTAACTTGTGTTAATTTGTGGCGGATTGTTGCCTGGGAGACGAGAGTATCTGCACCTAATTGAATAACGCCTCGCTTGCAGTTGGTGAGCCAATACAGGTTTTGTTCCTGCAAAATCTTTGTAACCATTCACCCCTACCCCCCCTTCGCGGGAGGGGGGTCAAGCTATACTCCGAGCTGCCCCGCCCCTGCTTTTTACAATGATACCATCAATCGCTCAATAAGCGAGCCACAATCACCACTTCCCACAAACTGAAAAACATGGTGTCATCCGTCCAGCGGGGTTTAAACAGCGGTTGCAGAGCCTCTGGAATATTTCGCATCATCTCCAGCAATTTCGCTTTGTCCCCATCAGGCACGTGCTGGCGGCCGGCCCATTTGTGAAACTCCATCTCTTTGGACAGGATGGGGCTGGCCTGCTCCACCTGCAGCCCGGCCCGCTCAAACATTGCTTCCAGCCGGGCCTGCGGATAAACCCAGTGGTGCGAAGGATCGCGCAGCTTTTCGTAGGCGTTGTAGTAACCGGCGGCTTGTTTGTCCGGCGCGGTAATGTTGTCTGTAAAGCCCAGCAGTCCACCCGGTTTGAGCACCCGCGCCAACTCGCTGATGGCCTGTTTCGGGTTGGGAAAATGGTGAAACGCCAGCCGGGTGGTCACCAAATCGAACGAATTGTCCTCAAACGGCAGCGCCTCCGCGTCGGCGGTTCTGGTTTCCACATTGCTCAGGCCGCGGGCCGCGGCCAGTTTGGCGGTTTTGGCCAGCATTTCGGCGGTCAGATCAGAGGCAATCACGTGGGCCACGTGGGGCGCAAACAGCATCGCCGTGTGACCGGCCCCGGTGCCCACATCGAGCACCTGCCACCCGGCTTGCGGCTTGACCAATTTCAGCAGCGCCCCCAAACTTTCCCCTCTGGAATGAATATCGCTGGTGGCATAACCATCCGCCGATGCGCCAAATTGAGCCTGCACTTTTGCCTTCAATTCTTCAGACATGTCTACCTCCGGTTTTGTGATACGTAATGCGTGTTGCGTGCCCCCGCTGCCTGCTACTTGTTATTGGCTATAGTTTTTAAGAAAAAGATTTTGAGTTAGGTCCAGCCATAGGCACTTTCATCAGGGCCCAGCGACTTGCAATACTTGCCCATTAGATTGGTAATCTTTTTGGGGGTATTGGCAAAATAGCGCAACTTGTCATCGACTTTTTTGGTTAAATCCTCAAAGGTCGAAAAATAACGCAGGTGGGTGGCCTGCTTTTTGATATTGCGCCACAGATATTCAATCGGATTGAATTCCGGAGAGTAGGGCGGCAGTTGATAAATCGTCAAGCGGTCAGCATGGTCGGCAAAGAATTGTTGCATCACTTTGGAGGTATGATAAGAAGCTCCGTCTTGAATAATAAACAAAGGTTGGTCTGTTTGGTCCAGAACCTCACTCAAGAAGGTAAGGTTAATTGTATTTGGTCAAATGTTCAATTTTAGTCAGCTTTTTTGTTACGTAAATTCAAAATCTTTTTCTTAACGTCTATACTACATTTTGGCCCAAATTTTACCGCGCTCCCCGCAGAAATACAATTTAACCGCAGTAACCCTCCTTTGCCCCCCTTCCCACCATCGTGGTACAATCGACAGGTAGAAAACACACGTGATACGTGATATAACTGTCCGGAAAAGTTTTTTCCATACAACATCGTATTGCGTACTACGTATTGCATGCTTCCTTACAAAATATGCAACACGCAATAAAAGTTTTTCACGCATCACGTCCCACTTTCCGCAAACAACCAGAGGAACAGACTATGGATTTTTTAGAAGGGCTAAACCCTGCCCAGCAAGAAGCAGTCACTACCATCGAAGGGCCGGTACTGGCCCTGGCCGGGCCGGGGTCCGGCAAAACGCGGGCGCTCACCCATCGCATTGGGTACCTGGTGCGAGACTGCGGCGTGGCCCCGTGGAATATTGTGGCCGTCACCTTTACCAACAAAGCCGCCCGCGAGATGAAAAACCGGCTGGAATTGCTGCTTTCGCCCAACCAGGTGAACGCGCTGAGCGTGGGCACGTTTCACGCGCTGTGCGCCCGTTGGCTGCGGCAAGACATCGGCAATCTGGGCCACTACGACAGCAACTACGTCATTTACGACACCGGCGACCAGCAATCGGTGGTTAAACGGGCGCTGCGCGATTTGAACATCGACGAGAAAGCGTGGAAACCGCGCACCATTCATTACGCCATCTCCAAAGCCAAGAATGAGATGATTACGCCCGACAAGTTCCCCACCCGCACTTACCAGGACGAGATTGTGCAGCGGGCGTACGAACGTTACCAGCAAATTATGGTAGAAAACAACGCCCTGGATTTTGACGACCTGATGATGGTTACGCACAAGCTGTTTCGCCGCCACCCGCCGGTGCTGGAAAAATACCGGCAAAAATATCTGCACGTGATGGTCGATGAATTTCAGGACACCAACATGGTGCAATACGACCTGGCAAAAATGCTGGCGGGCGGTTACCGCAATATTTTTGTAGTGGGCGATATGGATCAGGGGGTTTACTCCTGGCGCGGGGCCGATTACCGCAACGTGCTGCGCTTCCGCGATGATTATCCCGACCTCAAGTTGATTGCCCTGTCTCAAAATTACCGCTCTACTGAAACCATCATCAAGGCCGCCAAACATCTTATCCGCAACAATCAGGACCGTATCGACAACGACCTGTTTACCGACCGCGGCCAGGGGGCCAAAATCCGGGTCATCGAAGCCTACAACGGCCACGAAGAGGCTACCTTTGTGGTGGATGAAATTCAGCGGCTGCAAAGCGAATTCAGCCCCGGCGAATTTGCGGTGATGTACCGCACCAACGCCCAGAGTCGTGTCTTTGAAGAGGCGTTCATCGCTCGTAATATGCCCTATATTCTGGTGCGCGGCACCCGTTTTTACGACCGCAAAGAAATTAAAGATGCGCTGGCCTACATGCGCCTCATCCACAACCCGGAAGACAGCGTCAGCCTGGAGCGCATCATCAATGTGCCGGCTCGCGCCATCGGCAAAAAAACCATTGCCGATTTGCAGCGCTGGGCCTTTGATTTGGGCAGCACGCCGTGGCAAGCCATCCAGCAACTGGTGGCCGACCAGGAGGTAGCCCAGGCTGAACCTGCGGGCCGCGGAGCAGCGGCCCACGTGCCGGCAGTGGTTCCGGCCCCGTTCAAAGCCCGCGCCCGAAAAGCGCTGGTGCAGTTTGGGCGGATGATGAATATGCTCATCAACTCCAAAAACAAGCTCAACCTGATGGAATTGTACGATTTGATGCTGGCTCGCACCAGCTACAAGGGATTTGTCAAAGACAACACCCCCGAAGGCGACGAGCGGTGGGAAAACCTGCAGGAGCTGCGGCGGGTGGTGGAAGAGTTTGGCGGGCTTGAAGGCAGCGAAGCCATGCCCCAATTTCTGGAAAACGTGGCCCTGGTTTCTGATGTGGACGCGCTGGGCGAAGAAGGCAAAGCCCCGGCCCTGCTGACTCTGCACACGGCCAAAGGGCTGGAATTTCCGGTGGTCTTTTTGGTGGGCATGGAAGAAAATCTTTTCCCTCACAGCCGCAGCCTGGCCGATGCGGAACAGATGGAAGAAGAGCGGCGGCTGGCCTACGTGGGCATCACCCGGGCCAAAGACCGGTTGTACCTGACCCGCGCCTTTCGACGGGCCAACTACGGCTTTGAAGAACCGACCACCCCATCTCGCTTTCTACGCGAAATTCCCGCCGAATTACTGGAGGAAAGGGGGCGCGGCGGCCGCCGCCGCAGTGCCCGCTCAGCCGGCAGCAGATATACGTCGTCGCGAGAAGCCCGGCAGGTCAGCACCCGCCGACATTCGGGGGCAAGTCGAGCCTCATCTTCAGCACCCCCGGCAAAAACAGCCGCGAGCGGGCCGCAATTTAAGACCGGCGACCGGGTGTACCACCAGAAATTTGGCGACGGCACGGTTATCGACGTGGAGCTAACCGGCGATGACGAGTACGTGCAGGTAGCCTTCCCCAACCAGGGCATCAAAAAGCTGGCGGCCAGCATTGCCCGGTTGGAAAAACGTTAGGCGCAGGAACTTTTTTGCCCGCCGCGCCCGGTTATGATATAATTGCTCCCCGTTGCGTAAATGCACCGGGGGAGGTGCCAGAGTGGACGATTGGGGCGGTCTCGAAAACCGCTGTGGGCTTCGGTCCACCGTGGGTTCGAATCCCACCCTCCCCGCCAGAGTCAATGAATAATGAGTAAATTTATCCATTACTCATTGACAATTGAAATATGGAGAGGTCGCATAGTCCGGCCGAGTGCGCACGATTGGAAATCGTGTAGGTGTAAAAAGCCTCGAGGGTTCAAATCCCTCCCTCTCCGCCTTGTCCTGTTGCAGTAATCAGCAGCCAGACAATGTCAATCAGAAATCTGACTACTGATGACTGGCTACTGAAAGCTGTCTTTGAAGTGAAGGCATCCGGGTAGTGATTGTTGGGTCCTGCGCGGCAGGAGCTTACGAACCAGGTCAGGTCCGGAAGGAAGCAGCCTTAAGTGATCACTTCTGGGTGCCGCAGGGTCGCCTGGCATGAGCTACCCGGTTGCTTTCACCTTAAAATCAGGGACAAATATCACTCAGGGCGAGTCGAAGCCGGCTCGCCTTTTTCTTATCACCGGCAAGAAATTGGGCAGATGGCACAACTATTGCAGAGCAATTCAATCACCCGGCGGCTGGCCCGATTGCCCCGCAGCGGGTGGCAATCCAGCCGTACGCTCCGGCACCTCCTGGTCGGACTGCTTTTTTTGGTGATTCTCTGGTGGGGATACGCCCGCACCAGCCGGCCGGTCAGTCTGGTTATCAACGGACAGCCGTATCAAATTAACACCCACTATCTCACAGTAAGCACCATCCTGCGGGAAATGGGGCTTAGGCCAAAAGTTGAAGATATTGTTGAGCCGCCGCTGGGGGCCAGCCTGTCTGCCGGAGACACCTTGTCTATCACCCTGGCCCGCCCGGTGGTTGTGGAGGCCGACGGGCAAACCTGGCAGATCCTGACCCACCGGCAACGCAGCAACGAGGTTTTGGCAGAACTGGGCCTAACGCTCAATCCACGGGATGAGTTGTTTATCAACGGGCAGCAAGCCCGCCCCAACACGCCCCTGCCAAACGCCCAATCTAAAACAGCTACCGGCAGCTACCGGCAACTGCTGGCAGAAACCACGCCCGCCGGGGCCATCAACTCACTGCGACCGGAGGCGGTGCGGCTGGTGGTGCGCCGGGCGGTGCCGGTAACGCTGGTCAACGGTCAGGCCGGCAGCACCTTTTTTACCACTGCATCGACCGTGGGAGAGGCCCTGCTGGAGCAGGGCATCACCCTGTTTTTGGGCGACAAAGTGACCCCCGGCCAGGGCACGCAGCTTTCACCGGGTATGCGGGTTTACATTGTTCGCTCCACGCCGGTCACCATCCACGCCGATGGCAGAACCATTAAAACCCGCACCCACCGTAAAACGGTGGGCGAGGTACTGGCAGAGGAAGGGGTGGCATTAATGGGGCAGGATTTCAGCCGCCCCACCCTTAACCACCCAATTTCTGCCAACGACACTATAGAAATTGTCCGCGTTCGCGAAGCGGTTGAGGTGGAAGAAGAATTTATTCCTTTTGAAACCAAACGCATTCCCGATGACGAAATGGACCTGGACCGGCAGGAGGTTCGGCAGAAAGGGGCCACCGGCATCATCAAAACCCGGCATCGGGTTCGGTACGAAAACGGACAGGCAGTGCAGCGTAAATTTGAGGACGAGTGGCTGGATCAGGCACCGAGTGACCGGGTGGTGGCTTACGGCACAAAAATCACGGTTCGCACCCTGGACACGCCAAACGGGCCAATTGAATACTGGCGTAAAATATCGATGCGGGCCACCGCCTACAGTGCTGCCACCTCCGGCAAATCATCCGACCACCCGCTGTACGGAATAACCCGCAGCGGATTGCAGGCCGGTTACGGCCTTGTAGCCGTAGACACCAAGGTAATCCCGCTGATGACCGACCTTTATATCGAAGATTACGGCCCCGCTGTGGCCGGAGATACCGGCGGCAGAATTCTGGGCAAACACATCGATCTCGGATTCCCTGATGATGCGCCGCTGCCTGTAATTTTTGAATGGCGCGATGTGTACCTGCTCACCCCGGTGCCGCCCGCCGGCCAAATTCGATACGTGTTACCCAACTGGCCCCAACGCAATTAAGTTTTGAGTTGGGTGGGTTGGGTGAGTTTTCAGCTTACATGTAATCGTTCACCCCCCTATGTCATTCCCGCATGTAGTAAGCGGGAATCCATCCGCATAGCCTGTGGATTCCCGCTAAAAAC
>CAYWSS010000361.1:0-6457 GCA_964460505.1 uncultured Caldilineaceae bacterium
AATTTCTGTTTACGGCCTTTGTGCTCAACTTCCAGCCAGCCTTCTTCAATATCAATATTGGGCGTACCGTACTCTCCCATGGTGCCAATCTTTACAATCTGACAATCCGGGGCGTGTTCCATGACGGCGTAGATCACGTTCAGGGTAGAAGTCACATTGTTGTTCAGCGTCAGCGCGGCTTCGTCGTAGCCCATCATCGAGTAGGGGCCGGAAGGCTGCTCGGCGTAATGAATCACCACGTCCGGCTGAAACTCCTGAAAAATCCGGGACAGGGTGCGGTAATCGGCCACATCGCCAATGTCTACCTGGATATCCAGATCTGAAACCGAACGGAATATCCCGACCCGGTCGGGCAGGTTGGGGGTGGGCATCAGAGCTTCAGATTGGGTCTGCCGGGCCATTGTTCGCCGCAGGTAGTTGTCAACTGTGCGGACCTGGTGGCCATGGGCCGCAAAATACATGGCGCTGGGCCAGCCCAGGTAGCCGTCACCACCTAAAATTAAAACACGCATAATTCAAAATCCTCCTCTGAAAATGATGAACGATGAATGATGAAGGATGAATAAACTGCGCTTCTCACTCGTCACTCATTACTGGCTAAATTTTCATTGTCGTTGCCGTCCCATTGGGACTGTCGTATTCCTTTAAAATAGCTTGAGGTCATGTCAGGTTGAGCCGCCGCAGATGGTGAAAAATTTTCTGTTTCGGCAACCCGGAGATTCTTCGCCCGCGGCTCAGAATGACATTTTTGTTCTCGTTTCGTTGTCACTCAAAGTAATTGATGAGCCAGCAAGAAGTCATGCAGTTCAGCCCGACTCATGGCGTTTTCTACGGCTGAATTATAGGGCCGGCCCACGCCGCTGCGGATCATCTCCGGGTAGTTATAATCAATGGTTTCATACACGGCCTTAAAGGCGGGCAGCACCGCAAAATAGCGCTCCAGTTCCACCGTGCGCCGGGTTTCTTCATCGTTCAGCAGCTCCTCGTACAGCTTTTCCCCCGGTTTGCTGCCGATGATCTTTATTTCGATGCGGGCCGGGTCAAAGCCGTGACGTGGGGCTAGTTCTTCAATCATTACCGCAGCCAGATCGGCAATACGCACCACCGGCATTTTGGTCACAAACACCTCACCGCCGCGAGCCAGAAAGGTCGAATCTATAACCAGCCACACTGCCTCTTTCAGGGCCATAATAAAGCGGGTCATATCCGGGTCGGTCAGGGTAACCGGCCCGCCCTGAGTAATCTGCTTTTTAAAGAGCGGAATAACTGAGCCACGCGATCCCAGCACATTGCCAAAGCGGGTTGAGGCAAAAATGGGGCCGTTCGCCCGGCGCATAGCGTTGGCCGCCGTCATCAGCCGTTCGCCCATTAATTTAGAGGTGCCCATCACGTTGGTGGGGTTCACAGCCTTGTCTGAAGATGTGAACAGCACCCGCTCCACCCGGTTATGGTGAGCCGCCTCAATAACGTTCTGCACTCCCAAAATATTGGTCTGCACGGCATCGGTGGGCGCTTTTTCACACAGGATCACGTGTTTGAGCGCGGCGGTGTGCAGCACCAGTTCAATGCCCGCCATCATACGTCTCAACTTCTCCTGATCCCGCAGGTCGCCCAGATAAAAATGGATGTGCGGGTAGTCCCGGTACGCTTCACTCAAAAAGAAAAGTTCGCTCTCGTTATTATCCAGGCCGATGATCTCGGCCGGTTCGGTGCTGATTACCTGCCGCAGCAGTTCCTGCCCAACACTGCCGCAGACGCCGGTGATCATCACCCGTTTATTTTGCCAGGGATTGCTCATGTTTTTGGGTTTATCCTGAAATAATTTTAACTACTTAGGCACACGCCCTTGTAACCGCTATAGTGGCGTTCTTTTGCCGTTTTTACCCCCCCTCAATCCCCCCTAACGGGGGGAAAGTTAAATTCTCCCCCCTCTTGAGGGGGGAGTTAGAGAGGGGGGTAAGTAGTTATTAATAATTTTAATAACGCCGAAATAACCAGGGTAATAAATAAAAAAATTGCCGAATATGGTACCAGGCTACTCGCCTGGGTTTGTCGATGTGCTGTAGTTCAATTGGTATTTCGGCAATACGTCCCTGTCTGGATATTACTTCCAGAGAGAAAATACCACAAATACAGGCCCCCTTTAAAGTTAACCGCCGGGCCAGATCGGTGCGCAAAGCTCTGAACCCGCTGCCGGAATCGCCCACCGGGAATTTTAAGTTGGCCAGGCCGGTTAACACCCGTTCCGAGGAACGAACCATGATTTGCCGTTTGCCCTGCACCATATCAGCTTCACCCGCAAAAATAGGTGCCACCAGGTCGGGAATACGGTCAGCCGGCAGCTCTCCGTCGGCATCAATGGTCACCACCACATCACCGTTAGCCTCGGCAAAGCCACGTTTAACAGCCGCAATGTACCCCTGGTTGACCGGTTGGCGCAACACTCTGGCCCCGGCGGACTCCGCCTCTGCGACAGTAATATCCTGGCTGGCGTCATCAATAACCAGCACCTCATCAACCCGAGGCAACACCAACCGGACGGTTCGGCCAATACGGCCGGCTTCGTTGTAGGCCGGAATGATGGCGCTAATCCCGTTCATCAACAGCCTTATTCCTCAAAATCGGTTGAAGCGGGTGTTACATCCACAAAACCGCCAAATTGATTGAGCAGTTCGGTCAGGCCGGTTTCAAGGGTGTCCTCAGGTGCCCAGCCCAGGCTGCGTAACGCGCCGCTGCCGGCCTCAAACGACAGGTGGGTGCGAATGTCCTGCTCCGTGTACCGGATTTTAACATCCGGCTGCAGGCGCTGCACCATATCTGCAATTCCCTGAACAGGCACATTCTCGCCAACAACATTAAACAGTTGCCCTAATGTTTCAGCCGGATGGAACAGGCAGAACAAAACAGACTGGCCGGCGCTGCGCACATGAACCAGGGCGCGGCGCTGCTGCCCGCTGCCATACACCGCCAGTGGGCGCCCAACGCCGGCGCAAAAGGCAAATCGATTAGCCACCGCATCAAACCGGATAACAGGAGCCACCCCAAACAGGGTGCCTAACCGTAAAATGGTGGTTTGCATCCCCCGCTTATCCGCGGTTTGCACCACCGCTTCGGCCTGCAATTTAGAATGCGCATACGCACCCTGTGGACGGCAAGCATCGCTCTCGGTAAAGGGGCCGCCCGGCCCGTACACGGCGGCCGAACTGGCATAAATAAATCGCGACACGCCGGCATCCAGACAGGCTTCTAACAGATGGCTGGTTCCCCAATGGTTTACCTGCTCTACCCACTGGGGCTGTTCAAAACTCATTGGCGTCCGCACAATCGCCGCCAGATGAATCACCGTATCCACTCCGGCCAGGGCCAGCCGAACGGCCGTGGGATCAAGAATATCGCCTTCCACAAACTGGTAGCAACCGGTGGCGGGCAGGTTCATCAATGCCCGGTACTGCCCGCGCTGCAAATTATCCAGAATACGGATGGTGCAACCACTGAGTCTTGCAGTGGTGGTCAAATCCCGGACTAATTGCGACCCCAGATAGCCCAGGCCACCGGTAACCAGGATGTTTTTTGGATGTTCAGTCTGATTTGTCATGCCGTTGATGCTTTCTCTTCTGTTTTTGGGATATCCGGTTCTGCCGGCGCAGGTTGCCTCAGAACGGTATGCAGGCCACATTCGGTTTTATCGTGGCCGTTCCAGCGCCCGCTTCTTTCGCCTGTGCCATCAAAAACGGGGCGGGTGCAAGGCGCGCAGCCTACCGTAAGGTACCCTTGCGCCAAAAGCGGGTGTTCCGGTAATTGCCGGTCGTGAATATATTGAAAGATATCCTGCCGGCGCCAGGTTGCCATTGGATGAATCCGGAGGGCGCCGTTGTCCAGCCGTTCTAATATTTTAATTCCGGCCCGGGCCGGTGACTGGTCGCGCCGGATACCGCTAATCCAGCCCTCCAGCCCGGCCAGCACCCGTTGCATCGGTTCCACTTTATTAATATAACAACAACGGTCAGGATCACGCCGGTAAAGATCGCGGTTATGCCGGCCTGAAAATTCGCCTTCGCCCTCGGGTTGGGCTGCCCGGATCACCTTCAGGTTAAGCTGCCAGTCCCCGGTCAATTGATCCCGAAAAATGAGCGTCTCCGGAAAGTGGTAACCGGTATCAAGAAATATCACCGGTAACTGCGGTACGGCCCGGCTGATCATGTGGAGCAGCGGCATCCCCTGGGTTTGAAACGAAGAGCTGGCGGCGATGTTGGGCCAAAATCGTTCAACGGCCCACGTCAAGATTTCTTCTGGGTGGGCCATTTCAAACTTTTGATTAAGCTGTTCAAGCTCACGATCTAAAAGTGACAAGATGGGGCCTTTCCATTGTGGCCAGGTTACGGGTTGCTGCCAACCCGGCATGTTTCCAGCCCCGCCAGGGCCTCCTCGTTATCGGGTTGCAACCGCAATACCTCGATAAACTGAGCCGATGCGCCGGCGCAGTCATCCCGGGCCAGAAACGCCAGGCCCAGGCCCAGGTGGGCACCGGCCGTATCAGGGGCCAGGTCCAGCGCCTGTTGGTAGGCCGTCACCGCCGAGGCAATGTTGCCGGCGTTCCGCTGCGCTTCGCCCAGCCAGTAGTAACCCTGCCGGTTATCCGGATGGATAGAAATGGCCGTCTCGAACTGTAAGACCGCCTGCTCCGGGACACCTTGCTCCAGATAAATTTGGCCCAGATTGAGATAGGTCCAGTAGTAGCCCGGGTTTCTGGCAAGCGATTTTTCAAATTGAGCAATGGCCTGCTCGAATTGACCCATCCGGCGGTACGTCATTCCTTGCCAGTAAAAACCATCATAATTATTGGGCACAATCTCGGTTACCCGCTGAAATTGAACCAGAGCCTCTTCGTAGTTGGGCAAAGCCAGGTACTGCCGGCCTAATTGATAATAATAGCGCCAGTTGACCGGGTTCAGCTCGATCAACCGCTGGTACTGGACAATCGCCTCCGGCCCCCGCTTGCCACCGGCATAGGCGCCGGCCAGGGCCAGCCGGGCTTGCTCGTTGTTTGGCTCCCGGGCCACCCCCCGCTCCAGCGCCAAAATGGCCTGGTCAAACGCCTTCAGCGCCAGGTAAGTCTGTCCAATTTCGAACAGTGCCTCAGGGTCGCTTACGCCGGACTCGACAACCTGATCAAGCAACTCCAGGGCCTGCTCCCTTTCGCCCGAGGCCTGGGCCACGGCTGCCAGCCGCAGTTGCAGCTCTATATTGGACTGGGACTGCTGCTGAAGCAGGTACCAGCCCAGGCCGCCGGCCAGCAGCAGGGCCACCAGCGCCAATCCCAGCGCCCAACGGACCCCGGCAGTGAGTTGGGGTGTTGCCGCTTGCCTGTCTTCGACTGCTGCCACCGCCTGACGCTGCTGTTCCAGGTCACGACGCAGGTCAGCTACCGCTCCCTCCCCTTCCAACTCGGCCAGAATGTGAGCAGTATTTGCCACGCGGCGGGCCGCGGTGGTTTCCTGGCCGGCAATATCCTGTTCCATCCGGGTCAGCAAGCCGTGGGCATAGTCCACATCTTCCCAACGCTCACGCAGAGGACGGTCCGGATTTTGCAACACCTGCCCCACGTCGTCTCTCAGCACCTCAAGCCCCAAACGCATATTTTCTATTTTGATGGCCTGTAGTTGCCCGGCAAGTTCCTGAGTTGTGGTCAGGCTTTCCCCGGCCTGCGCTTGCTCCCGGCGAACCAGCTCAAGCCGGATCATTGATTGCAGTTCGGCCCGTAGCCGCATGCCTTCAGCCTGGATTAGCTCTTTCGCCTCATCCAGCGAAGGAAATTGTTGCCGCAAGTCAGCTTGTAGCTGCTCACTTTTAACCCTGATCAAGGTTTTTATGTCAGCCGGGGAGAGAATGGCAGAGGGTTTGGCCTCGGATGCTTCGGTTTCGACAACAAGCGTATCTTCGGCCTCAGCCGCAGTATCCTCTCCCCCCCCGGCGGGGTCTTGCGCTTCATCCGGGAAAAAATATTCCACATCCTCCGCCGGCGGGGCCGCAGCCTTTGTAGCAGATATCTTTACTGGTTTGATATCTGCCGCAGGCCCGTTGCCCGGCAGGGCGTCTACTTCCTGGCCATCATTAACCTCAGAGCGAACACGGGGCGCGGGGTCGCCGGATTGGCCGGCAAGTTCAGGTTCACTGTCAGGCATCTTCGACGCCACCGCCGGCATTTTTTCTTTCGGGTTTACCTCAGAAACAGTTAAAGATTCTTCAACGGGCTGCAATGCACCCAAATCTTTTTTATCCGATAACGGTTTTCCATTCATGCGCTTCTCAATACTACCTCGAAGTTTACATTAGACATTATATCGATTTAGGAATGGTGCGTAAATAACTTACCCAATTGGGGCCGGCACATATTGCGTATTACGTACTCCGTAAAGAGCAAAATTTACGCAACACTTGCGCCGGACCCCTGCGGGTC
>CAYWSS010000362.1:0-6439 GCA_964460505.1 uncultured Caldilineaceae bacterium
CACCCCAACACCCACCCCCTACCCGCCCGGCCCTCCCAGCAAATTGGGGCTTTTTCTCACCCGCTACGAAGCCAAAGTTCTGGAAATGCTGGAACGGGCCAAGCCCTCGCTCGTCAAGACACTGGAAATTGATGCCAACTTTGCCAAAGGAATAAAGGAGGCCTCACCAGATTCTCTGCTGGTGGGTCGGTTGGCGCTAAATCAGCACAATCTGGATGTTGACCCGATCCCGTTGGCTCAGGGATTTACCGATAAACTGTTGCCCCTGGCCGCCGACCCGGTGCGCATGGATGCCTTTGATGGCTGGGAAGCTTATAATGAACCGGTGGCCGACACCGTAGATAAAATGAAACGCCTGGCCGATTTTGAGGCCGAACGGACCAGAATCCTGGCCGAAAATGGCCTGCGCTCGGTGGTGGGCAATTTTGCCGCCGGACACCCGCCGCTGGAGTTGTGGCCTCACTTTAAACCGGCTCTGGATGCCATTCGCCAATACAACGGCTATCTTGGACTACACGAATATTCTGCCCCGATTATGCAATACCGGGCCGGTGCCGTTCAGGATCCGGGTGACGCCGACCAGGGTGATGAAGGGTGGCTCACGCTGCGTTATCGCAAGGCGTACCGCCGCTATTTGCAGCCTATGGGTTTTGGCAACATCCCTTGCCTCATTACAGAGTGTGGCGTTGACGGCCTGGTTCAGCCCCGGCCCGGCCCGCCGGATGCCCGTGGTTGGCAGGATTTTGTGGATACATGGCTGTCCAACGGCCTGCGTAACGACCCTCCCGGCCTTTACATGGATCAACTTATCTGGTACGACGAGAACCTTCAGCAAGATAGTTATATTAAAGGTTCGGCCATTTTTCTGGCAGGCACCTCCGACTCCCAGTGGGAATCATACAATATCTTGGGTGAGGGTTCCGGCAAAATGTTGGATTTGCTCACCCAATATTTCGAGGCCCATCCACCGGTTTAGTTTAAAGGGGTTAGGAGTTAGGAGTTAGGGGTTAGGGGTTAGGGCCGGCGTTTTTTCTCTAACTCCTAATTCCCAGCCTCTAACCCCTTTGTGACATCCCTCACAAAAATTCTTTTGCGAAAATTCGCTAAAACAGTAAAATACACTCCAGATGCGGTTTTTGTAATCGTATCAGAGTGTGATAAAATTCTGCATGTCTGCAAAATCAGCAGCATACTTCCCCTTTCCATACTTCAGCAATATCGGCCACAGCCGCAAGAAAAAATCAATCAGCACCCTGCTGGTGGCGCTGATTGCGTTCAAAATCCATCAAAATAATATAAGGAGTCACTTATGAGCAAAGACACACTAACCATTACTGATAACCGTACCGGAAAGAGCTATGAACTTCCCGTAGAAAATGACACCATTCGAGCGATTGATCTGCGCCGGATCAAGGTCAACCCGGATGATTTTGGGATGTTAAGCTACGACCCTGCCTTTTTGAACACGGCCTCCTGTAAAAGTGACATCACCTACATTGATGGGGCAAAGGGTATTTTACGCTACCGGGGCTATCCCATTGAACAACTGGCCGAACAGAGTTCTTACAAAGAAGTAGCCTACCTGCTTATTCACGGTGAACTGCCCACCCTGGAGCAAAATGAGTTGTGGCAACGCCGAATCATGCGCCACACCTACATTCACGAAGACCTGGCCCAAATGATCCAGCACTTTCGTTACGATGCCCACCCCATGGGTATTCTTGTCAGTGCGGTGGCGGCTATGTCCACCTTTCATCCGGAAGCCAAAAATTTTTCCGACCCCGAAACAAGGCAAAAACAAATCTGGCGAATTTTGGGCAAGCTGCCCACCATCGCCGCGTTTGCCTATCGCGTGCGAATTGGCCGCCCGTTCAACTATCCGGACAGCACGCTGGGTTATGCCGGTAACTTTCTTTACATGCTGGATTACATGAACCAGCGCGATTACGAAGTAAACCCGGTGCTGGTCCAGGCGCTGGACATTCTCTTTATTTTGCACGCCGACCACGAACAAAACTGCTCTACGTCTGCTATGCGGGCCGTTGGCTCCAGCCGGGTTGACCCGTACAGCGCCGTTGCCGCCGCCGCCGCCGCGCTTTATGGCCCGCTGCACGGCGGGGCCAACGAAGCCGTACTGCGGATGCTCACCGAAATCGGCGACGTCAAGCATATCCCCGGCTACATTGAGCGGGTAAAGAAAGGCGAAATGCGGCTGATGGGCTTTGGCCACCGGGTTTACAAAAATTACGACCCGCGGGCAACCATCATCAAAAAAGTTGCCCACGAAGTCTTTGCAGTGACAGGCAGCAACCCCCTCATTGATATTGCCGTTGAACTGGAACGTATCGCGCTGGAAGACGACTACTTTGTCTCTCGCAAACTCTACCCCAACGTTGATTTTTACAGCGGTATCATTTATCAAGCTATGGGCTTTCCGGTAGATATGTTCCCGGTTCTGTTTGCCATTCCGCGAGCCTCCGGCTGGCTGTCGCAGTGGCTGGAAATGGTGGATGACAAGGAACAACGCATTGCCCGCCCCCGCCAGGTGTATTTGGGATACGGCGAGCGTGATTATGTACCCGTAAATCAACGCTAATCTCATCCAACAAAACTGAGAAAAAAGCCCTCTGTTGTTTCCACGTAGAATTACACACAACCGTGGTCAATAAAAAATTTAACAGGATTTACAGGATTATATTTTATATAATCCTGTAAATCCTGTCGATTTTTGGGGCGGTTTTCAAGCTGTTTCAATTTACCACGGTTAGTGTTGCGTTCCCTGTTTCGATGACAAGGGGTTTTTTGTGATATAATGCACTTGTCAAATTTAGTAAAAGGAGTTTCCCCAATGGCTAAAGTAAAAGCCGGATTAGATGGCATAGTTGTAGCCCAACAAGATATTGGATTTATTGACGGTGAAAAAGGCGAACTGATTTACCGTGGATACCATATTGACGAACTGGCCCCCAACGCCTTGTTTGAAGAAGTGATTTATTTGCTCTGGCACGATAAGTTGCCCAATGAGGAAGAGCTGGCCCAACTGGATGAACGGTTGGTAACCCGCCGCAACCTGGAAAAAGACCACCTCAAACTCATCCGCTCAATGCCGGCCAATGCCCGGCCGATGTCAGTGTGCCGCACCGGAGTCTCACAAATTGGGTTGTACGACCCGGAAAAGCTAACCTTTGACCGCGAAACCAACACGCTTAAAGCCAACGACATTCTGGCTAAAATTCCCACCATTATGGCCGCTTTTGCCCGCTACAGAAAAGGGCTGCGTCCCATTCCTCCCCGCGAGGATTTAAGCCATGCGGCAAACCTGTTGTGGATGCTAAAGGGCAAATCGCCCACCCCGGAAGCTGAATCTGCGCTAAATCTGTATCTGGTTCTGCTGGCCGAGCACGGTTTTAACGCCTCTACCTTTGCCTGCCGGGTTACAGCCGGCACCTGGGCCGGAATGTACGCCGCAGTGGTCAGCGGTATCGGCACCCTTAGTGGCCACGCCCACGGCGGAGCCGTACAGGAAGCTATGAATCAATTTCAGGAAATTGGTAATTTGAACAATGTAAAACCATGGTTTGAAGGCTGCCTTAAAAGCAAAAAACGAATCATGGGCATTGGGCACCGCGTTTACAAAGCCATGGATCCCCGCGCCCCCCATTTGCGGGCCAAAGTGGAAGCATTGGCCGGGCAGTCGGAGCACCGTAAATGGTTTGATATTGCGGCCAAACTGGAAGAAATTTCCGGGCAGCATCCCTATTTTCAGGAGCGCAGTTTGTACCCCAACGTAGATTATTACTCTGCACCGCTGCTTTACATGCTGGGATTGGAACCGGATATGTTCACCCCAATGTTTGCCATTAGCCGCATGGCCGGCTGGACAGCGCACATTATGGCCCAGTATGACGACAACCGTCTCATTCGCCCCCGGGCCGAATACGTTGGTCCCAGGGGTCTCAAATGGACCCCGCTCAGCGAGCGTTAATTTTCCTGCCCGCAAAAGAAACCCCCGCAGATTTTAAAAACCTGCGGGGGTTTCTTTTTTGCCTTGGGTACATTCCCAAAATGTGACGGTGGTTTAACTACTCAGTACCGCATACCCTATGAAAATGGTGAACAGGTGAATGATAAAGCACCATTCCTAATACCCATTCAACTTACCAAACTTTATAAACTACACCGTTCTATCCACGGCTTCTGCCATGGCCCGTACCTGCGGCATTAATTCGGCAAATTGGGGCAACGTTAAGCTTTGCGGCCCGTCAGATACGGCTTCTTCCGGGTTGGGGTGCACTTCAATAATCAGGCCATCGGCGCCAACCGCTACACCGGCCAGCGCCACCGATTTTACGTGGCGACGCACGCCAATGGCGTGGCTGGGGTCGGCCACAATGGGCAGGTGGGTTATCTCTTTCAGCACGGCAATGGCGTTGACATCAAATGAGTTGCGGGCATATTTATTATCAAAGGTGCGAATTCCCCGTTCGCACAGCATCACCTGATTGTTGCCGTGGCGCAAAATATACTCGGCGGCCATAAGCAAATCTTCAATTGTGGCCGACATGCCTCGCTTGAGCAGGACCGGTTTCTGGATTTCGCCTACCGCATTAAGCAGGTCGTAATTTTGCATATTGCGGGTGCCAATTTGCAGCACGTCGGCATACACGGCCACCAGCTTTACTTTGTCCGGCGACATTACCTCTGTTACCACCGGCAAACCGGTAGCTTCGCGGGCCTCGGCTAAAATTTGCAAGCCCGCTTCGCCCATTCCCTGAAAGCTGTACGGTGAAGTGCGCGGTTTATAAGCTCCGCCACGCAAAAAGGTGGCCCCGGCCTCTTTTACCGCGTAAGCCGTTTCTATCACCTGTTCACAACTCTCCACGCTGCACGGGCCGGCTATCACTGCAATTTGTTTGCCTCCCACCATAAAATCTCCAATGGAGAAAGTCGTATTTTCCGGACAAAACGCGCGGCTGGCCAGCTTGAATTTTTGGGTAATAGCCATTGTATCGCGCACGCCGGGCAGTTGCCCCACCTGAAACAAATCCAGCGGCTGGCCCTGCCCCTGCAACCCAACCACCGTTTGGCCGTGGTCACTGGAGCGATGGGGAGTCCAGCCCTTGGCCTCAACCTCGGCCACCACGTTGTCAATTTCAGACGGGGTGGCTTCGGGGTGCATGACAATAATCATACAGCACCCCCCTCTGAACTATCCTGCATGACGGCGACCTCTCCCCCGTTGGAAACGGGGGTGGTGGCCATAGGATACGAGCCTAACATTTTTACAAAGCCGGCCTGGCGCAGCAGCCCCAGCAGCGCGGCTTCGGCTTTGGGTTCTTGCCAGTGTCCCTCAAAATCCAGATAAAACAGATATTGCCAGGGCCGGTCGCGGCGCGGGCGGGACTCGATTTTGGTCAGGTTGATGCCGCGCTCGGCAAATTCACCCAGGCAGCGGTAAAGCGACCCCGGCAGGTGACGCCCGGAAAAGATGAGTGAGGTTTTGCTGCGCTGCGCCCGGGGCGGGTCTTCGTTGCCCAGCACAAAAAAGCGGGTGTAATTAAACGGGGCGTCCTCGATCTCTTCGCGTAATATTTCCAGGCCGTAAATATTGGCGGCCAGTTTGTTGGCAATGACTCCCATCGTTTTTTCCTTGCCGCCGGCCACCAAATCGCGGGCGCTGCTGGCCGTATCAAACGAGGGCACCTGCTCCAGTTTGTGGCGCTGAATAAACGCGCCGCATTGCGTCAGCGATTGCAGCGTAGAGCGGACTTTTTTGAGCGCCGCCAATTGGGTGCCGGGCAAGGCCATTAACGTGTGTTTTATGTGCATAATTACTTCGGCCTGAATACGCAGGTCGCGCTCCATCAACAGCTCGTAAGCGCGGGGCTGCGACCCGGCCAGCGCGTTTTCTACCGGCAAAATTCCCAGGTCGGCCCGTCCGGCTTTTACCGACTCAAAAATTTCCTCCAGGTCGCGGCATGACAGGGTTTTAGTGTCAGGCCCAAAAAATTGAAAAATGGCGCTCTGTGAGTGCGCGCCATCGATTCCGTGAAAGGCAATGGTTGGCATAGTTAACTCTTTTCTCCTCGTATAAGATAGTAATTGGAGTACGGGCTTTAGTCCGTAATTTTGGAGAATGCAGACTTTAGTCTGCACTCCATCACTGCTCCTCGTATAAAATGTTTGTAGTCAGATACGCAACGCAGTGGACCTTTGGTCGTCTAACGCCACTCCGCTATCGCTTCGAGGCTGACTACGAACGGGTAATAGCTTCTTTTTAAATACAATTGAGGCAACGTGATGCGTGTTGCGTATTAGTACTATTTCTGGCGTACACCCGGCAAGATCATAAATTGAACTTCTGATGATTACAGAGATGTATCTGTAACGCACCCTATGCCGGCTTAAGGAATGAGAATTTGAGAATTAATTAACTTAC
>CAYWSS010000363.1:0-6408 GCA_964460505.1 uncultured Caldilineaceae bacterium
GTAGCTTGTTTCATTTTTCCCTCTTTGTATAATCGAGGGGGTATACGGTACTGAAGAGCAAAATTATACGCAATACACAGTACGCAATACGGGGAAATGGGTAAATTATTTAATTCTCATTCCTAAATCGTTTCGCTCATGAATAATATGAGCGACAATATTAGCCATACGTTGTACAAAAGAAAGCATTCGACCTTGTTCATCGGTGTCCAGATAAAAGACTTCGGTCAGGTGCGGGGCCAGCGTGTCGGACTGTACGTTAAATTCAGCGGCAACGGCCTGCACCTGTTCTTTGGATGGAGGCCAGTTTTCAGGGGCAATGCCACCCACAAATACCATCCCCTTTAATTCGGGGCCAACCCGAATCATGGCCCGGGCGCACATCAACCCCAGATGGCTGGGCGAAAATTTGGGTTCCAGGTCAATGGTGTGAGCCATGTCGCGCCAGCCGTCAATACATTTTTCTACGGCATCAGGAATGTTGCTGATGGCGGCAAACAACCCGCAAGGATTGCTGACCTCTGTGACCGGGCGGCCATTCAAATCGGTAATGACCACCATAATTTTTAACGCATCGGCAAAGGTGTTCTGGATAAGTTGAACACACTCCAGCGGAAACATATCGGCAAAATTGGTGCTAGTTGTGCCGGGGGAAGGAATGGGTTGAATTGGGAGTTGCGGCTGCGGGGCCGGCCCCGCAGGGGCCGGCGCGGAGCCTTGCGTTTGCAACCACTCGTCAACCTGTTTTTTGGGGAAACGCCACTGCTTGCCAACCTTAATAGCCGGCAGACGCCCTGCTTCCGCCATCCGATAGATGGTGGAGCGGTCAACCTGTAATAAAGTTTGCAGTTCTTTTGACGTAAGCATTTCCATTGTATTTGTACCAACCTAATTGTGAAATGATTAACAAGTTAGATACATTATATTGCATCCAATGCAGATAAAACAGTGACAAATGTCATATATTTTGTGTGACATTTGTCACTATCTGCATTGGGTGCAGTATAATACGGACAATGCAGATAGTGCATACAAAAAAAGAACGAGTGAGGTCGGCGCTCAGCCGTTCTTTTTGTGAGTGTATTGTGCGTAAAATATTTACCATTTACAATTAATCAGGACAAAGTGGATCAGGTATCAAAATCTTATTCCTTATTTTGATATATTCATAACCGGAAATCACCTAACAGCTTTCAGGAAGGTGAATCTACCCAGATGTCGGGTGGCGAGTCTGTGGAATAAAAAAGCTCCCGCCCAAATGGCGGGAGCTTTTTTGATTCTGTGATGGTTGCTACTGTTGAGCGGGGGCCGGTTCCGGTTCAGCCGGTACAACTTCAGGTGGGGTGTCTTCGGCCGTTGTGGGTAGGGGGCTCTCGGCAGGCAATTTTCCGATGTACAGATTGTTGCTGTCCAGCGCAAAGAGCCGCCCGCCAATTTCATCCACGTAAATATCCTGCAAATTGCCAAATGTAACCACTTCGCCGGCGCGGGGTTTATACTGGCGCACAAAGCTGCCATCCTTGTTTAACTGGACAATACGCTGGTTTCCGGCATCAGCCACGTAAATATGCTGCACTTCCTCGTCGGCAGCGGTGTAGATGGCCACCGGATTTTTCAGCGGCACATCCAGCCCGGTCACGGCAAAATCAACCTGCTGGCCGCTTAAAAATTTGCTGATGCGGCCATCTTGATACAACACGTAAATAGCGCCATCGATGGACATATCTACGGCGTTACTCAAATTCACTGTTTGATCGCCGGTAAAGTAATTTTCCGGCTGAGCGCTGTACCCGTCAGTGGTGGGCACGTAGCGCAGCAGGAGATTGGCTTTGGGGTCGAGTACGTAGAAGTTGCCAAAATAGCTGTCTACCGCCGCCGGCATTACCAGCGAATTGCCGCCGGCCAAGGATGCCGTCGTGATACCCCAGTTGGGGTTATATTCCAGTAAACCGGTGCTGTTCAAAATTACCAGATCGCTGGTTTGGCGATTGCCGCCGGCAGGCATCCAGGTCATGCTCAACAGATTACCCACAGTAACGTCTTCTACCTGCTGGCCCTTGGCAGTCATCAGCACCGTTTCGTCGTCAGCCAACAAGGCTTCGCCCAAATCATCCAGCCGGTGGTGGAAAATGCGGTCGTTGCCGCTGTCCATAATATACACTTCCACGCCCTGCACCACAATGCGCTGCAAATCGGTGCCGGGGTCGGTGTACTGGCGCAGTTGGGGCAGGTAATACAGCCGCTGAACGTTGCCCACCGTATCTACATGCTCGGCCATTTGCAAACGAAGTTCGGCGATTTCCGGCTGGCCTTGTTTTATCTGCTCGGCCTGCAGCAGCGATGTCTCGGCTTCAGACATCAACGCCAGCGCCGAAGCGGCATCCACGGATTTGGCCTGCTCAAATTTGTTTTGGGCGGCGCCGACAAATTCCTGGTACTCGGCTTCCCGCAAACGTCCCTTTTGCAAATAGCTGATGCTGACCACAATTACCACCAACAACGGGATGATGATGGCGATGTTGCGCAACGTTTTCCAGGGGACTGCCGAAGCGGGCTGTTGCGCCTGGGTGCCGGCCTGCCGGGGTTCGTCCTCTCCGCGCACAAACAAACTAAAAATTCGTTTCAGACCACCGCCCACAAATGCAACCACGGTGAGCAGCATCGTGGTAAACCAGCCACCGGATGAGCGTGATGGGGCATCATCGTAATAATCGTCGTAATCCTCTTTGTAGGTAGAATAAGTTGTTTCGGTTACTGGAGTTACGGCCACTTCATTTTCTGCCGGAGCGTCATCCGGCCATTCACCTGCCTCTGGTGCCGAAGGTAAATACTGAGGGGCCTCACCTGGCTCGGAAACTTCTCTTTCCGTGAAGGTCTCCGGGTTCGACGGCTTGCTGCCAAAATTGCCCAGCCAGCTCAACGGCCGCTGCATCATAGCGGCGGTGCTGGCAAATACTGCCGCAGCTTTCGATTCGCCTTCCTCTGCCCCTTCCCAAACCGGTTCCTGTTCGTTGTCAAAGTCAGATTCTGGCGCTTCTTCTTTGGCTGCGGTTTTGCGGGGGCGCGACCACAACTTGCTCAGTTGCGGCGGCGCAGAAATTTTTAGAGACCCCACACCGCTTGCTGTATCTTCTACTACTTCCAGCAGCAGGGCAGACCCATTGCTGGTTTGCGCCGCTTTACCCAGTTTTTTAACCGATGCTTTAATGTTGCCGCCGTCTACGGCCCGGACCACCTCTTTTAAGGGAAGCTGGCTCACCAGCCGGCTGTCGGCCAGCACCAGCATATCTTCCGGCGCTACCCTGAGATGATGCAACCCCGGTTCTATCACCGGTTTTAAGCCCATTGCCGAAGCTGTCTGACCGGCTTCGGGGCCAAGCGCCTCATCCAGCCACACCGAGCGGGAAGGATACCGTTTGATGTGGTCGCCCAAAACGGCAAAAAACGCGGTGGGTCCAATTTGAGCCACAAACGCATCTTCGTTGCTTATGGCTAACACTACCACGCCGCCGACCACCCGTTTTTCCACATCAACCTGTTTATTGCGTTTGTACAGCAGGTTGCTGCCGGCCTGAACGGCTCGCCGCAAACTGGCTGTAATTGAGCCGCGGGCCAGGTAGTAGCTGTCGCGAATGGCCTGAGCCAGTTTCTGTTCCATGGCCTCCAGGTTGTCTACATTACCCTGAATTTCGGTGATGATAAACAGATCACCCTTGCCCGCGCCCGGCGCGTCTGCCGCTTTCGGTTCGCGCACTGCCACATGATTGGGCGCTTCATTGCGCCATTGTCCCTGGTTGATGCTCAGTTGGCCGATGACCGTTGTGATTTCTGCATTCATTGGGTGCCCCCTCTTAATTTGCGATTTACGATTTTGGATTTACGATTAGCCCTTGCTGTGCCGTAAATCGTAAATCCAAAATCGTAAATCAAAAATGGTTATTCCCACTCGATGGTAGCGGGTGGTTTGCTGCTGATATCGTACACAACCCGGTTTACTCCGGGCACTTCGTTAACAATGCGATTACTGATGCGGGCCAGCAAATCTTCCGGCAGCCGGGCCCAATCGGCAGTCATAAAATCGTCGGTGGTTACGGCCCGGATGGCCAGCACGTTGCCGTAGGTGCGGTAATCGCCCATGACGCCCACCGATTGCACCGGCAGCAACACCGCAAATGATTGGCTGGTGCGATGGTACCAATCGGCGGCCCATAATTCTTCAATTAAAATAGCGTCGGCAGCGCGCAGGGTTTCCAGGCGGTTCCAGGTAATGTCGCCCAGCAGCCGCACCGCCAGCCCCGGCCCGGGGAAGGGCTGCCGCCACACAATCTTGCGGGGCAACCCGAGGGCTTCACCTACGGCCCTGGCTTCATCTTTAAACAGGTAGCGGAGCGGTTCAACCAGCTCAAACTGCATATCTACCGGCAGGCCGCGCACGTTGTGGTGAGTTTTTATTTTGGCTGCCGCCCCTCTCCCGCTGGCGGGGGCGGCACTTTCGATGATGTCCGGGTAGAGGGTGCCCTGCGCCAAAAAATCTACCTGGCCCAACTTGCGGGCTTCGGCTTCAAATATGCGCACAAATTTTTCGCCGATGATTTTGCGTTTGGCTTCGGGGTCGGTAACATCGCTCAATGCGCTCAAAAAATCCTCGGTGGCGTCCACAGCGACCAGATGCGCGCGCATTTCTTTTTCAAAAGTTTGTACCACTTGCTCCGGTTCGTTTTTGCGCATCAGGCCGTTGTTTACAAAAATGCAGGTCAACTGCGTTCCAATGGCTTGATGCAGCAGCGCCGCCACAACCGACGAATCGACCCCGCCGGACAGCCCGCACACCACCTGGCCATTGCCAACCTGCTGCCGTATCCGGGCAATACTCTCGTCGATGAAATTGCCGGGAGTCCAGCCGCCGTGGCAGCCGCACACCTGATACAAAAATGCCTTAAGCAGGGCTTCCCCCTGCGGCGTGTGCGTTACTTCCGGATGAAATTGTAATCCGTACAGCCCGGCATCCGGGTTGCCGATAGCGGCAAACGGCGAATTTTCTGATTGGGCCAGCGCCCGGAATCCGGCGGGCAGTTGCGTTACGCGGTCCCCGTGACTCATCCAGACAGGCATGGCCTGCATCGCCCGCCCCTCAATATGGGTAAACAGCGGCACATCCGGGGCGTCGATGAGTTCAATCTTGGCCGGGCCGTATTCGCGCTCGGCGCCGGGATTTACGGTTCCCCCCAGTTGGCGGGTAAGAAGCTGCATCCCGTAACAAATGCCCAATATTGGCTTGTTTGCGTTCAGTACAAAATCCGGCAGTTGCGGCGCGTTCCGGGCGTAAACGCTGGCCGGCCCCCCGGATAAAATATAACCCAACGGATTGAGCCGGGTAATTTCTGCTTCCGGGGCGTTGAATGGCATTAGCTCGCAGTAGACCTCCAGTTCGCGCACGCGGCGGGCAATCAACTGGCTGTATTGTGAACCAAAATCAAGAATGACTACTGTTTCGCGAGCGGCATTGCTCATGGAGAAACGCCCTCGGCAAAGATAATTTCCGTATCGGTCATCTCTTTAATAACGGCCAGCGACCGTACCCGCAGGCCAAGTTCTTCCAGAGCAGCCCGGCCGCCCTCAAATGATTTTTCGATGACGGCGCCCACGCCAATAACTTCGGCTCCGGCATCCTGAGCCAGACGCACCAAGGCCATGATGGTGTGTCCGGTAGCCAGAAAATCATCAATAATCAAAATCTTGTCTGCCGCGTTCAGGAATTCGGGCGATACCATTAAATTTACTTCTTTGCCTTTGGTGTGTGACGGCGCAGATTGAATAAATATCTCTGCCGGCATGGTGATGGGTTTGGTTTTGCGGCCATACACCACCGGCACACCCAGGGCCAGCGCCGTGGTTAGCGCCGGGGCAATGCCGGAGATTTCGGCGGTTAAGACTTTGGTGATACCCAACGCCCCAAAATGGGCGGCCAAGGCGCCACCCGCGGCCAACATCAAGGCCGGATCCACCTGGTGATTGAGAAAACTGTCTACCTTTAAAATCCCACTGCCGAGATTTTGCCCTTCTTGTCTAATACGTTGTTTTAAAGCTTCCATGTCCTCCCTCAAGACATTATGACAATTTACAGTATACACCATTATTGTGGCAAGTTCAAATATTATGACAACTTTTTATGGCAATTCATCAACATATAGTATTTCTATCTTATTATACCACAATATGTAGTATTTGTTACAGCGAGGTTTTTGTTTGGAATCATTCAATTTCAGAATCCCCGATATATCTGTTCGCATGAAAAATTTCAACCTGTGCGTTAGCAAATCCGGGTTTGCTTCAAGGTTCAAGCGATATTTTTATTTCACTACCGGACACTTTTTCAGGAACGCTTTTTTATGTCGCTTGTGGCGGTTT
>CAYWSS010000364.1:0-6357 GCA_964460505.1 uncultured Caldilineaceae bacterium
GCCGGCGAAACGGTACCCGTACCCCTTGCACCGGGCGTGTGGGCCATTCACAGCACGCCAGACCCGCTGTTTGTAGCCGGTCAACCTGATCAAGGGCTGGGGTTGGAAGCCCTGGCTGAAGACGGCAACCCTGCCGGTCTGGCCGACGGGCTGGCCTCGGTAGAAGGCGTAACCAACAGCGGCGTGTTCAACACGCCGGTCGATGCGCCTGAAGCCGGCCCTTTACTGCCCGGCACCGCCTATGAGTTTACCGTAGAAGCCGTTCCGGGAGATTATCTCTCATTTGCCACCATGTTTGTGCAATCTAACGATTTGTTCTACGCTCCCGGCGGCCACGGCATCGATCTGTTTGGCGAAGATGGGTCTCCCACCAGCGGCGATGTAACCTCATTTGTCTCGCTTTGGGATGCCGGCACGGAAATTAATCAGGAACCCGGTGCCGGAGCAGATCAGGCGCCACGCCAGGGTGGCCCCAACAGCGGTGCGGATGAAAATGGTGTGGTTCAGCTGGTTGCAGACGGCTTTGCTTATCCGGATACGGCCCAGACCATTCTGGTTACCATCTCCTCCGGCGAGATGATGATGGACAAGTAAATTCACTCAAATTAAGCGCCGGTAGGCCCCTTTTACAAAAAAGGCCGTCCTGAGAACTTCAGGGCGGCCTTTTTTATCTAATTGAGTTTCTATCCGGCTATTACTCTACAATAATCTTCTCATCGATGAGTTTCTGTTCAACCATCTTTCCTTTGGGGTTGAAACAGAAATGCTGTGGGTGCATTCTAAATTCCACATCAATCATGGCCCGGCCGGCACGATTTTTCTCCAGCGTAAAAACGACCCAATCGCGGTAACTTTCGCTCTTGTAGGGATTAAACGAGACGTGTTCTTTGGAAAGGATGTGGAACTTATTGTTCATTATAATGGCGATGTCACACTCGTAATCCAGGGCAGAGCTGCCGCGCAGGTGGTACAGGTGCATGCGTTTGCTGCGCAACCCCTCCCGGTCGGCGGCTACAATAGACACCACCGGAATATTGTATGTCATCGCAATATCTTTTAAGCCCTCAACAATAATGGTAACCTTGTCATTTTCATCAGCGGCCCGGTCCGGGTAGATAGCCACTTTTTGAAGATAATCAATAAACAGCACCAATTTACCGTTGGTTGCTTCAACAATTTGGCGGGTCATCTCTCTGATAGCGTTGAGCGTGGTTACCGCCGGGCTGGCTTTCATCAGAATTAAACGGTCGGCGTAGCGATTAATTGTGTTCATCGCTTTGGCAGTCTTGGGATGCTGTGATAGAATCTGACTCAGGCCAACGTTGCCGTCTTTTCGCACCCACTCCCTGGCCCGCTTGCTCACCACAATATTGTGCAAATCTTTCAAGCGCAATCCGCCGGCAACAGTGGAGCTGGTGGCATCAATACTTTCCTGACAGATAAGCCGATTGAGAAGATGAACTTCGCTGTGCTCATAAGAAACATAAAAGGCGTACGTGGCTTCATTTAAAGCCAAATTCCTGGCCATCTGTAAAGCGGTAATGGTTTTTCCAATGCCTTGCGCGCCGCCCAGCAATATCAGTTCGGTTCTGCGCAAACCACCGCCAATCAAACGGTCAATCTGATCGAAACCACTGGGAACCGGCAAATATTCATCCAGTTCTCCCTGAACAACCATGCGGTCTGCTTCTTTTAGAACCTGACTCAAACTTCTGGGAGCCGGACCCCCGGCGCGCCGTTGGCTGGCCCCTCGGGGGGTGCGGGGTTGCGGCGGGGGCGTAACCTGACGTGGTTTAGGAGCGCGGGTTTGAGCTGAGGCTTGTCCGGTCTTCTGGCGTGATGAAATTGAACGTACAGATGATGCATCAGACGGAGGGGGCATATTTTTCCTCTAAGTGCTGATTAGTAATCCACTTAACTTTTCCTGATTATACCAGATAGCGGATTGCAAAACAATATGTTATATAGGTGATGAGTCCTAAAGACGTAAAACAAAAGGTGAAGCAGGTCAGAAAAATGCATCCCACAATTATGCTGGCGAGACAATCGATAAAAACTTTTCTTGAAACCGGTCAGATTCTGCCAGTTCCGGCAGATATTCCCCAGCCGATGGTAGAGGAGGAGGTGGCCGTATTTGTTACCCTTCATGCTGCCGATGGTCAACTGCGCGGCTGTCGCGGCACAATTTCGCCCAGCGAGCCAAATATGGCCGAGGCCATCATCAAAACGGCTGTTGCTTCTGCTACCGATGACCCCCGCTTTTTGCCGGTAACACCAGACGAAGTTGACGGGCTGCAAATTAAAGTGGATGTTTTGAGTCCGTTGGAACCGGTGTCGGATACCAGCGCGCTTGATGAAAAGGTGTACGGGGTGCTTATTCAATCGGGACGGCGGCGCGCTGTTCTGTTGCCTGATATTGCGGTGGTCGATAGTGTGGCCCGGCAATTGCAACTGGTCAGGCAAAAGGCAGGGTTATCGCCCGACGAACCGGCAGACCTGTATCGTTTTACCGTAACGCGGTATCACGCCAATTCAGACGCTTTGGATTGGACCTAAAAAACAGTTTCGAGCTGCTTTATGAGCACACGTCGCAGACAACCCTACAAACAAAAACAAGTTAGCAAAAGCGGCGCCCTGCTGTTTGGGTGTGGTCTTGGGGCTATGCTGGCCACCCTTGCTATTGGGGTGGCCTTTGCAATACCCGGCATCAGCCGCCGGCTTGAAAACATTCCGTATTATGCCAGAACCTACACCCGCAAACTTGTTCCGCACCCGGAATACCTGCCCACCCCTGCTCCAACCGTATCCTTTTTTGCCGGCCCTGCGGCACCGGCAAATGGAGAGGGCAGCCTAAACCTGCCGCCGGTGCCCACCAGCACGCCGGACACAGCCAACCGGCCAACAAACACAACCTCTGACCAAATCATTCCTGCTGCCATCACTACCGCCCCGTTAGCGAATATGCCGGCAGAAGCCGGCGAAGAGGATTTTACGGAAATCGCCTCACCTGTTTTGGCATCCAGCTTAAAAACTGCCGGCGAAATTATGCAGCTTTCCGGAATTACCCACCAGTGGCAAACCTGGAATAACTGCGGCCCGGCCACCATCACCATGAATATGAGTTATTTTGGCCGCCCGGAGACACAGGTAGAAGCCGCTCAATTTCTAAAACCCAACAAAGATGATAAAAACGTTAATCCGCACGAGTTAGCCGCCTACGCGCGCACGGTGGGCCTCAATGCCACGGTGCGCCAGGGTGGCAGCATTGAGCAACTGAAACAGTTTCTCAGCAACGGGGTACCGGTTCTGGCCGAAACCTGGCTGGTTCACGATGGAGACGGGTTGGGGCATTATCGCCTGCTGACCGGCTACAACGATGCCGCCGGACAATTCACCACCTTTGATTCTCTCAACGGCGCAAATTTCACGGTCAACTACAAGCAGTTTGATACTGACTGGCGGGTGTTCAACCGGCTGTATCTGGTTATTTATTCAACAGAGCAGGCTAAAATTGTACACAGCATCATCGGCGAAGAACTGAACGATACAGTGATGTACCATCGCCTGGCAACCGAGGCCCAGGCCGAGATAGAAGCAAACCCCGGCGACGCCATTGCTTATTTTAATCAGGGGGATGCCCTCACCCGTCTGGGCCGCTACCAGGATGCGGCGGCCTCGTTTGATCAGGCCCGCACGCTGGGCCTGCACTGGCGCAGATTGTGGTATCAATTTACCCCATTTGAAGCCTACTACGCCATAGGGCGTTATCAGGATGTACTCGATTTAACCACAGCCACCATTGCCGGCACCGGCGGCCTTGAAGAGGCCTACTACTACCAGGGCCTGGCGCTGCATGCCACGGGGCAATCTGGTTCAAAAGAAGCATTTGAGGCGGCCATGGCCTACAACCCCAATTTTATTCCGGCCAAAGAGGCCCTAAATACAGTGACCAAATAATTAATAGAGGAAAACAAATGTGGTATTTTAGAAGCCCGGAAATTGTATTTGGGCCGGATTCGCTGAACCACCTCACGCAATTATCCGGTCAAAAAGCATTTATTGTAACAGACCTGGTCATGGAGCAGTTGGGTTTTGTTCAACTGGTTCAGGACAAGCTGCAAGAGGCCGGCATTGCCAGCCGCACCTTTACCGAAATTGAGGCCGAACCTTCGGTAAGCACCATTCAACGTGGGGCAGCAGCTATGGCCAAATTTCAGCCGGATTGGGTGGTTGGGTTGGGCGGCGGATCCCCCATGGATGCGGCCAAGGCCATGTGGATTTTGTACGAAAAACCAGACGTAGACATATTGGCCGTAAATCCTTTTGAACCCTTAAATTTACGCCAAAAAGCTAAATTGATTGCCATTGCTGCCACCAGTGGCACCGGGGCCGAAGTCACGTGGGCCATTGTGTTAACCGACCCCGCCGACCGGCGCAAAGTAGCCGTTGGCTCGCCGGAAAACTTACCGGACATTGCCATTGTTGATCCTGCATTAACCGGAACGATGCCCCCGCATCTGGCCGCAGACACAGGCATGGATGCCCTGACTCACGCTATAGAAGGTTACACCTCAACCTGGAATAACGATTTTTCTGACGGTCTGTGCCTGACGGCCATCAAGTTAATTTTTACCTACCTGCCCCGTTCTGTGGCCAATGGGCAAGATGAAATTGCCCGCGAAAAAATGCACAACGCCGCCACCATTGCCGGGTTGGCTTTTATCAACTCTATGTGCTCGCTGGCGCATGCGCTGGGCCACAGCCTGGGAGCCACCTTTAACGTGCCGCATGGTCGAGCGGTGGGGTTGTTGTTACCCTACACTATTCAATTCAATGCCAACGCCCCCAATAAACAACCCCGCTACCGCGAGATTGCAGCCTATCTGGGTCTGCCCGCCGCTACTGGCCGGGAAGGGTCTCAGAGCCTGGTGCAGGCCATCTTCCAACTGGCCCGCCAGGTGGGCCAACCCGGTACCATTCAGAAAGCATTAAATATTTCTCCTGAAGAATTTGAAAGCAGCCTGGAAACCCTTACGGATCACGCCGAAAACGATACCCAAATAGTTACGGCGGCGCGATCCCCCAGCACAGAGGATGTCCGCAATCTGTTTTTGTATGCCTTCCACGGAAAAAATATAGACTGGTGAAAACAAATTGATTCTAGTGACCGGCGCCACAGGTTTTCTGGGACGAAACCTGTGCCAATACCTATGCGCCCAAAATTACCCGTTACGGGCGCTGGTTCGTCCCGCCAGCAACACTACATTTTTAAAATCGCTCGGCGTAGAGCTTGCCGCCGGCGATGTTACCGATGCGCACTCGGTGCGGGTTGCAGCGCAGGATTGTGATTATGTTATTCATACGGCGGCCTATTTTCGGTTGTGGGGCCCCCCCGCCCCCTTTGAAAAAACCAATTTCGAGGGGACGCGCAATGTACTTGATGCGGCTCTGGATGCCGGCGTAAAAAAATTTCTGTATGTCAGCACCATCATTGTGGTGGGGCCGCAGCCACCGGGCACAATTATTACGGAGGCAATGGCGTATAACCCCTACCCCACCGATAATTATGCCAAAACCAAAGCCAGAGCCGAACAACTGGCTATAAGTTACACCTCCAGGGGGATGGCGGTTGTTGCCTTGCGGCTGGGGGCGTTATACGGCCCTTATGGTCACTACGCCTTTAACCGGCTGTTTTTTGAGGAGTTTTTACGCAACTGGCGCGTCACCATTCACCACGGGCGTCACATAATTTTTCCCTGCTACGTGGGGGATGCGGCCAAAGGCATTGAATTGGCTATACAGCGGGGCGCAGGGGGAGAGGTTTATAATATTGCCGATGAAAGTATTACTCATCACGAAGCAAATAAAATTATCAGCAAGCTATCCAAACGCAGTAGTTGGCGAATTAATATACCGGGCTGGTTGATGCTGAGGTTTGTTGATTTTCTGGAAATTGTGGCTCGTTTTACCCAACAAGAACCCTTTTACCCCAGAAACCTCAAACCCTACGTGTTCACCGACTGGACCGTGGATTCCAGCAAAGCGCAGCGAGAATTGGGCTTTGTGCCCTCCTCCTTCACCGAAGGGGCCAAGCGGACTCTGGATTGGTACCGCTCTATAAATTACAAGGTGTGAAACTGACCGCTGTATAAAATATTGGCGGCAGTCAAATGGGCCGTGGATTAATTAGCTTCAACATTTTTTATATTGCGTACTGCGTATTATTTTTACTGTACGGGTTACGCAATATGAAACACGTAGTACTGGAAATTATTTAATTCTTGCCCCAACAATGGGCAGTTAAACAAGTAGGTTGGGTCTCACCGCAGGTTCGACCCAACAATTACGGTGCCGGGG
>CAYWSS010000365.1:0-6309 GCA_964460505.1 uncultured Caldilineaceae bacterium
GGCAAAAGGACGCTACTATAGCGGCTACAAAGGTGTGTGCCTAAGTAGTTACAATAGATAAAAGAAATCAGCGACTCCCATTTTGATGAGAGGTCGTCGCTGAAGTAGATCCGGTTTATTCTCCATTTCTAATTTTTCCAACCCTCTCCTGTTTCCTGAGAGTTTGTCGCCAGCCAAAATTCTCCATCAGGGGCTAATCAGTTGAATTCTTGTACAATAAACAGGAAAAGATGTAACACAGAAATCACGGAGAGACACAGAGGTTTTAAAAAATTTGTTTTTTCCTCAGCGCTCTCTGCGCCTCCTCTGGGTTGCTTCGCGTTACTTTTTGGTTCCGGCTCGTCCGGGTTAGGGAGTTTCCATGGCAACTTCTGTAGTTTCCAGTTTGAAGCGGGACACCAGATTTTGCAGGCGCGCGGCCATTTCACTTAATGTTTCCGCCGATCCGCTCACTTCTAAAATTTGGGCATTCATTTCTTCTGTGGCAGCGCTAACCTGCTGGGCGGCTGCGCTGTTGGCCTCACTTACGCCGGCAATTTCATCGATTACCCGTGTAATTTCGTCCGAGCCGGCAGCCATTTCTTCGGTTGAGGCGGTATTTTCTTCTACAACCGCCGACACTGTTTCCATAGCAGATACCAATTCATCTGCCGAAGTGGCCATAGCTTCCGCTGCCCCGGCAATATCCTTAACCTGATGCTGAACCACTTGTGATGTTTCTAAAATCTGTTCCAAAGCTTGCCCGGCTTCGTTTGCCCGCTTTACGCCGGCTTCCACCTCGCGGGTGCCGGCGCTCATTGCCTCTACCGCTTCTGCTACGGTTTGCTGAATACCTTTGATCAGTTGGGCAATTTCCTGGGTTGCGCCCGTCGATTTTTCTGCCAGCTTTCTTACTTCGTTGGCCACCACGGCAAAACCCTTGCCATGTTCTCCGGCGCGAGCGGCCTCAATGGCGGCATTCAGGGCCAGCAAATTGGTTTGCCCGGCAATATCATCAATGGTTTCAACAATGGTGCCAATTTGGCCGGATTGCAGCCCCAACTCCTGCACCCGTTGGGCAGAAACGCCCACTTTACTCCGAATGTCCTCCATGCCGGCTATTGTTTCCTTGATTGTTGTTGCCCCAATCCGGGCTGCCCTGGATGCAGTTGCCGAGCCGCCGGCGCCGGCCTGGGCGCTGTTTGTTACCTGCCGGATGATCTCAGAAATATTAGCGGTTATGTCTGACGATTTTGTTACGGCAGCCGCTTGCTCTTGCGCCCCGCGCGCCACGCCATCTATGGCGTTAGCCACCTGCTCTACCGTATTGGCCGCATTATTTACCCCAACGGTTTGCCGGTTTGTACCTTCGGCCACGTGCTGTATGGTTTGCCCCACCTGAGAAGCCGCCAATCCAGCCTGCCTGGCCGTAAGCGATAGTTGTCCCGAAGCCACATTCAGGGTATGCGCGTTTCCGGTAACTTCGCCTACCAGAACACGCAGGTTAGCGCTCATCGTGTCAAAGGCGCCGCCGGCATCGCGCAAACGTTCGATAATGGCGTTAAATGCCTGGGCCATTTGGCCAATTTCATCTCTGGAATCTACCACAACGCTTTGAGCCGATACTTCCAGATTTCGGGTTAAATCTCCTTCGGATAAGGCAGACATTTCGGCAGTTAACGCTTGCAAATCAACATTGGCAATATACCGGAAGGTTTCGGTTACCCGTTGCAAAGGTTTGGTAATTCCTCTGGAAATAACAATTCCTAACCCCAGTGTAAATAACGCGGCCAAGCCTATGGCCGTAATCAACATCACTCTTGTTCGGGTTACCAGGTCTACCGTTGTCTGCTTGGCCTCCGTAAAATCTGCCCGCACGCTTTCGGACATCTGGGCCGTGGCTTTTGCTATTTTCGGGCCAATGTTATTCAACGTGCCGGTCAACTCACTTTGTTGTCCCGTATCATCCTGCAAGGTGGTAAAACCCTCAAAGTAGGCGTCTAACGAAATCCGGCTGGTATTTATCAGTTCTGCCCGCCCGGCGCTATCATTGACATCATCCTGAATTAGTTTGAGCGCCCGTCTGGTATCCAAATAAGTAAATCCCAGCTCGTCCGCCCATTTCGGTTCGTTAGACTCAAGAAACTTAAACGCGTAGAACTGCATTAACAACAAACCACGCTGAATATTTCCGATGTAAAAAAAGCTGACCGTATCGTTATTGTAAAAAGCATCTTGCCTTAGCTGCTCTATCTTTTCTTCAACAGACGGGCCTTCAACATCCAATGTTTCTGAGATAATTTTGGCCCGGCTGTCCAGCAAATCGACAATCTGGCTAAAGATATTGCCATACGCTTCTACATCTGACTTCACACCGGCAAGCACTGCCTTTCGCTCCGGATCGGCAACCTGGGCCTCTGTGACAGCCAGGAGGGATTGCAAATTCTGATACTCATCTTCAAACTGATCCAGGTCTGCCTGTTGCTGGTCCCGAATATATTTGTTGGCTTGAAACCGTACAGCCTGAAATGTTAAGGCCAACTCATCAACCAGATATTGTTCCTGAGCCAGGCTATCTGCCAGCGTTTCTACCGTGCTGCCAATCTGGTTGATACGAGACACGGCTAAAATTCCTACAATGGTTATCAAGATAAGTGCAGCCACATAACCGGTAATAATCTTTGTACCCACCTTTAAATCCCTGATAAATCTCAAGATTAATATCTCCTTGTATAAAATGTTCGTACCTTCTCAATAATCCGGGGTTAAACACCCTTCGACAAGTTCAGGATGCACATCCTGAACTTGTCGAAGGATACCTCCCCCTACTTTTTGAAAAGATACAAATGTTCGTAGTCAGATACGCAGCGCAGTGGACCTTTGGTCGTCTAACGCCACTCCGCTTTCGCTGCGAGGCTGACTACGGGCGGGTAATATCTCTGTAAATGCCCCTCACCCCCCGCGTCACAAGTTAGTAGTCCTGTGGATCGGCGGCTCCTTTGGTATTTCACGCTCATACACAAACAGGCTTCCGTTGATAACCATCAGGTGTCTATCTTTGTTTCGGCACAATTTACAAATTTCTCCATAAAAGAAACGTAAAGGTTTTAAAGATGCTGATAAATCAAAAAGTATGCAGCACATGTGCTGCATACTTTTTGGGATCTTTGCCTTTTAGTGGGCTATCCTTTAATTCACTCCAGAACCGCAGATTATCGAAAAATCGCGGACAAAAGCTTAAAAAATCCGCATATTCCTAAATCCGCGCTTCTTAATGTAGTCGGTATGATAACAACACGCCACAGGTACAAGTTCAGTGGCAGTTTTGAAACTGCAACCGGTATTTGGCGGAGTTAACTCTGTGTAGGAGAAATTTTGCAGCCCAGAACGAGCGCAGTTACTTCAGCTCCCAGCTTTTTCCGCCATCGATACTTTTGTAGAGACCAGAGCCGGTGGCCGCAAACACCATAGCGGGATTTGTGGGGTGAACCGCAATAGATTTAACGTAGTGAGGGTAGCCGGTATCGGGGTTGACAACCAGACCAATATTAATACTTTGCCAGCTTTCGCCGCCGTCTGTGCTTTTAAAGATTCCTTTGGCGTCCGGTTCGCTTTCAAAACCGCTGCCGGCGTATACAATGTTGGGATTACCGGGAGCAAAGGCAATGGCCGAATAGGCAGAATCGGCACCGCCAAATATTAATCCGTCGCTCACCGGCCTGAAATCAAACCCGTTTTCCGTTTTTATAATTCCGGCCCCGGCAGAATTTATACCAACCAGAACCACATCTTTTTGGCCGGGGTGGGCGGCCAGGCCGTAAGCGCCTTTGCCCACATTGTACGGTAACGCTTCAAAATTATGGCCCCCGTTTCCAGATTTGTAAACAGCCGCCGCCGGACCAACCACATAAACAATTTCACTGTCGAACGGATTGACCACAATCCCATTGAGCCTGGACACACCCAAGCCGGTTCCGTATAGACCGGAGTCCCAGGTTTCACCCTGATCCATGGAAACCACCAGGTTTTCACCAACTCCGGCAAAAAGAATGTCTGCCTTATTCGGGTGAACGGTAACCAGGTCAACCGATCGGTTTGAAACTAATCCGTTGGTTTTAGCCTGCCAGGTGTTGCCCCCATCCGTCGATTTTAACACGGCGTTCCAGGTTGGCGCATACAATCGCGCCGGATTTTGAGGGTCGATGGCCAAGGCGGTGATGGCTTCTCCATTCAAATCTATTCTGGCCCACGGGCCGTCGCCACCATTGACGCTTTTGTAAATTCCGTCCCGTTTGACCAGGGCATAAACCTCCTTGGGGTTTTGGGGATTGATGTCAACGTCAATCACTTCCCGGCGACCGAGTTGCGCCACCGACACCGTGAATTCCAGGGGAATTACCGTAGGCCCGGAGGCAACGGCGGCGCGTTGGGTAGGCGTGCGCAAAGGGGCAGCAGTCGATCGTTGGGTTGGCAATGCAGTTGGGGTAGTTGATGAGTCTGGTAGCGCCGTTTTTACTGGTGTCGCCGCCAACGTCGGGGTTTTAGACGGCGTGGCTTTGGTTTCAGACTCAATTTTAGCCTGGCTGGTTGCCACCTTAATAGCTTCGGTTTGAGCCGTAAGTTCTACCAGGGCAACCGCCGTGGCGGCCTGATCTGCTTCTAACGTTTGCGTTTCTTGAATTGAGGGCGGTGGGGTTGCCGGGGTTTCTGTGGCGGCCCTGATTAATGGCGTTGAGGCCGGCGCAGTGTTTAAATAACTCAGTGCGGTGGGGTTAACCCACAAATACCCCCCCATGCCCAACACAGCTATTAACGTTACCAGCAAAACAATAAAAAGCGGGGCAACAAACCCCCTGGGGGTTTTCTGTGGGGTTGGCCGGGGATCATCAACCAGCTTCCCGGTAGATATTTTTGTGGCCGGCAGTTGTGGCAATGCGGCCGGCGGCGGTTTTAAAACAGCAATTTTTGCGGGTTGGGTGGTGGTTAAATAAAAACGGGCCGGGCCAACAATCAGCGCGTCCCCCTGATTAAAGGCGTACCAGTCGACTCCCAGGCGGTACCCATTAAGAAAAGTGCCGTTGGCGCTGCCGCCATCCAGTACAAAACAGCGGGCGCCATTTACTTTAACCTGAGTATGAAAGCGTGAAACGTTGATATCTTCAAGGGTTACATCAGCTTCAGGGTGGCGGCCAATGCGCAACGGGTTATCACCCAGAGGATACCCAACCCCTCGCGAATCGACCAACCAGAAACCGGTTGATGAACGGCCCAACATTTTGGCAGACGCGCTCACCAGCGTTTCTTGTTTACCCGGTATGGGTCGGGATTTGGAGGCCAGGGTATCATCTTTTTCCGGCCGGTCAGCGGATATGGTAGACAGTACGGCTTCCAACTGCCTTTGCCACTGTTCTACAGTTTGCGGCCGCAAATGGGGTTTGGGCTGCATGGCGCGCCCAATAACCTGATTGGTCTGCCGGCTGATTTTTGGGTTAATCAGGTTGGGGGCCTCAAATTTGGTACTGCCAACCATCAAACTGACGCTGTTGGGCGGTTTTTTGCCGGCAAGCACGGCATACAGCGTAGCTCCCAGAGCGTAAACATCCGATGCGGGTGAGGTGCCTTTGCCGCTGTATTGCTCAGGTGGCGAAAATCCGGGAGTGGCCGCCTGCGTGCCAACATCAGTGGGGGCGTTATCATCGGCAACCTGTTTGGCAATGCCAAAATCAACCAGCATTGCCCGCCCGGCAGGGGTAATTTTTATATTTTGCGGTTTAATATCGCGATGAATGATAGGTGGCGTTTGGCGGTGCAAACAGGTTGCCGCCCGGCACACCTGGATGATGTACCCCAGCGCCTCTCGTTCGTCCAGCGGCTTGCCCCTGCGTTTAATCATCTCCCACAAATTCTCGCCCTCGATAAAATCCATGACCAGATACTGCTGCCCCTCAAAGCTAAAGTGATGGATGACCCGGGGCAGGGACGGGTGCCGGAGGCGAGCCAGCATGAGCGCTTCCTGCTTAAATTGGGCAATACGATGCGGGGTCTGGAAAAAATTCTCCTTGATGGCTACGGGCGTACTCAAATTGGTATCGAACGCCCGGTAAATGGCGCCCATGCCGCCATGAGCCAGCAAGCCGTCAATCCGGTATCTGTTTTCCAGCAGGGTATCTTCAGGCAGAGTCATTGGCTACAAAGAAATCTTTCGCAGGCTTAAAATCATCGCATAAAACACAACGTCTGTATTATATTCTCATTTCCACAACTGTCATATTTTATCACATCCGGAAATTAAAATTGTAACTACTTACCCCCCTCTAACTCCATACGCAT
>CAYWSS010000366.1:0-6287 GCA_964460505.1 uncultured Caldilineaceae bacterium
TATTTTTTGGCCTAAAGTGTAAACCTATTATTTGGATACATTGAAGCGATGCCGATTTTTGGATGACAATGCTTTTGAAACTACCAAACCGCGTGATACTTTTTACCGGTCAACGTATATAACAATGAGTACGCTGAATTCTGCAAACAAGGATAAGTCTGTGTTACAGAACAGGGCGCTGGGTACACTTGCCCCGGTAACAAACAAGGGTGTTTTTGCCGATCTGTACCAGACCCACACGCATGCTATTTTTAATTACTGTCTCTTTCGCGTGGCAGACCGCAACGTGGCCGCAGATTTAACCGCCGACACCTTTGAACGGGCCTGGCGCGCCCGCCACCGCTACAACCCGGAACGAGCCTTGTTTGGCACCTGGCTGTTTACCATTGCCCAACGGGTAGTCACCGATTGGCAGCGCCGGCAGTTGCGCCGTTTTCGCTTTCAGCTTTTCAGCCGGCAGGCCCGCACGATGCCATCGGCAGAAAGCCAGGTGGAAGAGTCTGAACAACAGGCGCACCTGCGCCGGCTGGTAAAATCGCTGCCCCTGCACCAACAGGAATTGGTCGCGCTCAAATTTGGGGCGGAAATGAACAATCGGGAGATTGCCAGACTGCTCAACAAAAGCGAATCGGCGGTTGGTTCAGCCCTGCACCGGCTGATGAAAAAGCTGCGCGCCCAGTGGAATGAAACCAAATGAGCAAATTGAGAACTAACTCAGTTTTGAAAGAATTTCAGGGCGAAGACGCGGCGTTGGCCGAACAGTTACTGTCCCTGCGGCAGCCGCCGCCCCCTAATTTACAGCGCCGTGTGCAAGCCATTCCTCAGAAATCACGAGGAAAACACCGCTTCAAAATTCCACGAATGGTGTGGGGCGTGGCGGCGCTGGTGGTGGTGCTGATGCTGGTTGTATCGCCCGGAGCCAGGGCCAGGTTGGGCGAGTTGAGGCAGGTGGTCGGGCAAATCAATCTGGGCGTAACCGACGTAGAGCCAACATTTACCAACCCGGTGGCGGTAGACAGCGTGGCCGTCTCGCTGGATGAGGCGCAGATGCTGGTTCCATTTAATGTGGCGCTTCCGGCCTTTGTGCCGGGGGATTTAGTTGCCTCAAATGCAGAAATTTCTATACTCAAGATTCAAACGCCCATTGTAAAAATGTTGTGGGCTGTGAACCGCAGCGATTTTGTGCAACTTTCCTTGCGCTCAAATGAAAGGGATGCCCCGCTTAGTAGAACCCTGGTTGGCCCCTATAGCAGCCAGACGGTGCTGATTAATGGACAGGAAGCCGCCCTGGTGCGCGGGGGCTGGAATAAGGCTGAGCAGAGTTGGGATTATCAGGATCAACTGACTACCCTCATCTGGCACAATAACGGGGTTCAGTACAAAATTCTGTCGGTTGGAAATCAAATCCCTCTGGCAGAATTAATCGCAATGGCCGAATCGATTCAGTGAGCGATACCCGTCGCCCTTGATCGGGATCATCCCAAAAAATTCAAACCGTAACGGAAATATCTTGGCAACAGCAATCAAAAAACAATCAAACCACCCCCGAAGATCCCGGCGATCAAAAAAAGAAGCACCGGCCGTTCCACCGCCATCCCCGCCCGCCAAAGAAATCAGCGCGGCGGAAAGCCCGGAGACTATCGAAGAGACGCCCTTTGCCTGGCTGACCATCGAGACCACCCTGTACGCCATAACATTTATGGTGGCGTTGGCGCTGCGCTTATGGAACCTGGACGCAGTTCCGCTGTCTGATGTTGAAGCGCAGCAGGGATTGGCTGCGCTGGCCCTGTACCGGGGTCAGCCTGTTGGCATTGATGGCGCGTACAGCCCCCTGCTGGCTACGCTGGGAACACTCTCCTTTTTCCTGCTCAACGACAGCGCCACTGCCGCCCGGCTGGTCACCGCGCTGCTGGGCAGCGTGTTGGTTTTACTGCCGGTTACCCTGCGCAACCAATTGGGGCAAAAAACCAGCTTGTTGGCCACAATGCTGCTGGCTGTCTCGCCCACAGCCATCTTTCTGTCCCGCACGCTAAACAGCGAAATTGGCGTTGCCCTCGGCGCGCTGTTGATGCTGATTGGTTTTTTCAATTGGGCCAAAAATGGACAGCAAGGCTGGCTCTACCTATCGGTCTTTGGGTTGGCATTCCTGCTCACGTCGGGAGCCATGGCCGTCTCTGTTTTGATAATTTTTGGCGGTATCATTGCCATTCGCCGGGCGGCATTTAAGGATTTGTGGAATCAGGGGCTGGAACAAGCGGAGTCGCACAACGCAGTTGAACCTTCCGACGATGAATCAGCCGCCAGTAAAATGCCGTCAAGTTTGCGCCGGGCCGCTGTTTTCTTTGCCGTGGCTCTGGTGGCGCTGGCCACCACAACCTCCTTTAACCTGGCTGGTTTTGGCCAAACGACCAATCAACTCACCGGCTGGTTGAGTCGCTTTGGATTTACCCCCCGGCCGGGAGCCGGATTTAATGCTATATTTTTACTGACCATTTACGAACCGCTGCTGGTCTTTGCCGGATTTGTGGGGTTGGCGTACGCCGTTCTCAGCAAAGATTTGCTGCGCCAATTTTTTGTGGGTTGGTTTGTGGGCATGCTGGTACTGGATTTGGTGATGGCCGACCGGCCCCCCGGAGCAGTTATTTTGGCGCTGGTGCCGCTGGTATTTTTGGCCGGGTTGGCCCTGGCCGAACTCTGGAAAAGCTTGCAGGAAAAGGGGGCCTGGAGCAATGAAGGCATTATTCTGGCCGCCGGATTGGTGATTGCCACCTTTGGTTACATTGGGCTGACCGGCTGGCTGGTGCGCCCCTGCGGAGAAGAGGATACGTTCTGCCGGTTGGCCTGGCTTCAGCCCGGGGCCGCTTTGGCGTTATTTCTGGTTATTCTGATATTCTTCTGGTTTATCAGCGGCCCCGGAGCAACAGTTCGCGGCGCGGCTCTGGCCGCCGTGGTTATCGGAATTATTGCCACCTTTAGCATAACCTGGCGGCTAAACTACGGGCCATTGATGAATTTGGTGTACCAGCCGCTGGCCGGTATTCCCGTTTCAACAGAGCTGCAAAGCCTGGCAGACACACTCAGCAGCGAGGCGGTGACCCGGTCGGGCGACAAAGATATGCTGGACATCAGCACGGTTGGCCGGTTGTCGCCGGCGCTGCAATGGCAATTGCGCAATTACACCAACACCACTCAATTTAATTCGGTGGTAGAAGCGCCGGCCACCATCGCCATCATTACCCCGGCTTCGGAAACCACCAAATTCAACCTGGGCGAATCTTACATCGGGCAGGATTTTGCGATAAGCGCCCGCTGGTCGCCCGTTGGGTTGCAGCCCAAAGACCTCATCAATTGGCTCATTTATCGGGAGATCAACGTTCCCCCGGAAAAGGATGAAGTTATTTTATGGTTACGGGTCGATTGAAGGTAGAATAATTGTACGTGTGCCTCCAAAAATTATTATCAAAACCGAGTATTGCGGTAAAAAACAGAAATTAGACGATAATTTCGGAAGAGACTATTAAAGAAGCTGTTACCCATTTGGCAGCAGCAGCCAATCCAGAAAAAATCTTCGTGTTAATTCGTGCAATTCGTGGCAAATTCTTTACTTTGATCCGGCGAAATCCTGTAGAGCCAACTTACTCAAACAACTGCGCAAATGGGTTGTGTCAATAATAGACACCTTAAATCCTGAAACACCACAAACCGTTAAAGATACAGAGGACAAATAGTGACTGCAAAAAGCGCCCCACTAAAACAAAAATTTGGACTGGATACCCCCCTGCTGGCCACCATCACCCTGAATTGGGAGCTGGTGCTGTATGCTGTAATTTTAATTCTGGCCGTAACTACCCGCCTTTACGATTTAGGAGCGCGGGTAATGAGCCACGATGAAAGCCTGCACACCCTCTACGCCTGGAACTTGTACGCCGGCAAAGGTTACCAGCACGACCCCCTGATGCACGGACCATTTCTCTTCCACATTACCGCCCTGATGTATTTTCTTTTTGGCGATAATGATTTTACGGCCCGCCTGGCCCCCGCATTAATGGGCGCCTTGCTGGTTATTTTGCCCTACGGGTTCCGCCCCTGGCTGGGCCGCCTGGGCGCGCTGGCGGCGGCGTTTATGTTGCTCATTTCACCGGGGATATTGTATTACAGCCGCTACATCCGGCACGATATTTTTATCAGCGTGTGGACCGTGTTGATGGTGCTGGCCTTTTTTCAGTTTATGCGCACCCGGGGCACACGCTGGCTGTATGTGGGGGCTATTGCCGTGGCCCTGATGCTCTCGACCAAAGAGCTTTCTTACATCCACGGATTTATTGGAGTTACATTTATCCTGATTGCCTTTATGTGGGAAAACATCCCCAAAAATATGCGGCAGATTGCCAATTACGGGTTAATGGGATTATTGGCGATGTTCCTGGCATTTATTGTAATAGCGGCTTATCAGGCCCCGGCGGCGGTAGCCGAAGGCGAATCGGCCGGGTTTGATCTGTGGGCGCAAATAGGCATTATGGTGATGATTGCCGGCCTGGTATTTGGGATGCTCATTGTCCAGATGGGTGTAGATCACACCAACCGCCCGGTCACAATGTTTCTAAAGAGCCTGCCAGACCATAGGTTTGACATCGGCAAAGCAGCAGTGGCGGGAATCATTATTTTTATTTTGCTGCACACCACGTTTTTCTCCAATATCACGGGACTCTACACCGGCACCATCGGCGAAGTTCGCTACTGGTTAGAACAACAGGGGGTTCAACGGGGCGGGCAGCCCTGGTACTACTACCTGTTTTTAGTGCCAATGTACGAATTCCTGCCGCTGAGCATCGCCCTGTTGGGGGGGATAACCTACATGGTACGCAGAATTGCGGGCCGGCAATTTCCCGCCCACGCGGATCCGGAGCCGGTGGAAGCGGGCAAAGATATTTCCGCCCCGGTAGACCCCACAGTTTACCGGGCCTCGGATGGCGGCACATTTGCAGCCTTTACCATGTACTGGACAGTGGTAGCGTTTGTCATTTACAGTTGGGCCGGCGAAAAAATGCCGTGGTTAACCGTCCACATGACGCTGCCCGCCATTTTCCTGGCAACGCACATTATTCAAACCGTGTTGAACAGGTTTAACTGGCGAGAGGCTTATCACAAAGGCGGCCTGTTACTGGGTGCGGCCCTGTTGTTGCTGCCTGCCACCCTGCTGGCCGTTTTCACCGCCGATCCCTTCCGCAGCCAATCGCTGCAATCTATTAACGAAACCACGCAGTTTATGGCGGGCGTTGTTGTTTTGCTGGCGCTGATTGGCGTGGTTGTGTATTACGTGATCAAAATGGGGCGGGGTCTGGCCGCCCGCTCTGCGTTTGTTACGGCCCTGCTATTAATGACGCTGCTCACCATCCGGTTTGCGTGGCTGCTAAGTTTTGTAAATTACGATTACGTCAATGAGGTGCTCGTGTACGCGCACGCCTCGCCCGATGTAAAACTGGCGCTTAATCAAATTGAAGAAATATCCCGCCGCACGGTGGGCGATAAAATGATTCGCGTGGCTTATGACAACGACTCTACCTGGCCGCTGGAATGGTACATGCGCGAGTACCCCAACCGGGTTTACTACGGCGAAAACCCCACCCGCGAAGCCCTCGATTCGCCCATTGTCATCGTCGGCGCGGCCAACGAGAGCAAAGCCAAACCTTATCTGGGCAATAAATACACCCAGTTTAATTACCGGCTGGTCTGGTGGCCCATTGAAGATTACAAAGATCAGTCAATCCACCGGCTGGTGCAAACCTACATTACCGGCCCTGCCCCGGAAACTCCGGATATTCCGGAAACTGGAGAAGCGCGGGCCGCCCGCAAACAAACGGTGCGGGATAATTGGCGCAAGCTGTTAAAAATCTTGTTTTACCGGGATTACGAAGATTACACTCTTAATGAATGGCCTTTTGTTCATCGTTTTAATGTGTACATTCGCAATGATATACTAAATGAGGTGTGGGATTACCAAAGCGGCCCGGTTCAACTGGCCGCCGCAGTTTCGGCCACCAGCCTGGATCCTTACGCCGGGAAACGCACCGAAACCGAAGCCGTAACCGTGTGGGGCAGCAACGGCACCAACGACGGACAATTTGCCACCCCCAGAAATATGGCCGTTAGCCCCGACGGCACCATTTACGCAGCCGACTCCGGCAATCACCGCATACAGGCCTTTGATCCGGACGGAAACTTCCTGTTTAAATGGGGGGTTGAAGGAGCCGCGCCCGGCCAGTTTAGCGAGGCGTGGCGCACCCGAT